>JAYKGU010000132.1:0-34165 GCA_035285585.1 Synechococcales cyanobacterium | reverse complement strand
TGGGGCACACGGGAACTTTAACGCTTGGGGACATCCGCCCTCTAGCATCGTTGGATCCGTCCTGCGGTGTTACGGCAGGTGGATGAACCAAGAATCCCCTAGCTTTTAGCTATGGGGAGTGTCAATCTATGACCACGTATTTAGATGATTTCTGAATAATGATCCTACCCAGCGACGTAGGGACAAATGGCCATTTGCCCTTACCAACTGTTTAACCGGGGGGTAAATTTTCCCCGGAAATTTCCTTAGTTCAAAACCGAAAGCCCAATTCGATCGTCCAGTCCTGGCTTCCCTTAGGGGAATGGTTAAGGGAATGGTGCCGATCTGAACCGGATGGGTCAGCGGAGGAGAAGTGCCGGACGAGACGGATTTCCCGAATGAACTCCCGGAAGTAAAAGCGCCGTTCTGCTTCTGATAAGTCGAGCCAGAATTGGGGGATGGAGACGGTTTGGGCGATCGCCCCCAGATTCACCGGAGGAAGCTGGGCCAGAGTGGCCTGCAGCGACGACACTTCTGCTCGCAGGGTGTAGGCCCGCAGGGTAGCGGTTTCCTCATCCAAAACGCCATCGGCCTCAAGCTGGGAAAGCTGGGCCAGGGCCGCCTGTTTTGCCTCGATTTGGGCCTCCAGGCTCTGCTGCACGCGCTCAATGTCAGGCAGCTCGGTGCCCGCAACGGCACGGGGCAGGTCGCGGCAGATGGCTGCAATCACCGCCCGCAGCACCGTATCGTAGGGCAGGGCGCGGCACCGATGGCGAGGCACGGAGTCCGTCAGATTGGTGTCAGCCGCCTGCTTTTTTTGACTCCTGGCAGGGTAGGGGCAGGCCACGGGACGCAGATACAGATAATCCTGCTGTCCGCCACGGGCTGTGACGTGGGTGACGGTCATGGCCGAGCCGCAGTGGGCACAGGTGACCAGACCCGCCAGGGAGCGGGGGGCAGTGGCGGTGCGGGGGGGCAGTGCCCGGTTGCGGCGCAGCAGCCGATCCACCTGGGCGGCCTCGTCCCGCGAGAGGATGGGCACATGGGTATCGGACAACACATCCCCGGTGTGATAGGCCAGATCGCCCCGGTAGACGGGACTGGTAAGCCACCGCTTGCCCGTCGAGACAGAAATGGTTTTGTTATACTTGCGGGCCAGATAGCGCACGCTGCCCCGCAGGGAGCCATACAGCAAAAAGTGGTCAAAAAAATCTTTAACGATGGGAGCGGTGCTGCGATCCAGGGCGTACCGATCTTTGCCCCGGCGATAGCCATAGGGCGCTTTCCCGGGGGGCGGCAGGGCTTTCACCCGATTTTTGGCGTGGCCCCGTTGCAGGAGTCGCTGGCGCTGTTGCTGCTGAACCCCCTGATAGAGCTGTAGCCAGTCGGACTGGTGGGACGGCAGTTCTCCAACCTTGCCCCCGGCCTCGTCCTCAGTCTGGCCAGGGTGGGCGATCGCCACCACCGTAATCCCCAAATCGGCCAATTCAGCGAGGCGATCGCCCACCGCCTGCACCGAGTCACCCAGTTCGGCAAAGTGCCGCACCCGCACCGTCACCTGCTCGCCTCCGGGTGTGGCCTGCATCTCCCGGCAGTCTTGCAGAAGCTGGTGGAGCTGGTGGCGATCGCCCAAATCCTGGTAAATCCGATCCACCCCTGTCTCCCAGATGGCGGCATCGGGGGGCGACCCCAGGAGGGGGTCGGTGTAGGCATAGGCAAAGACGGTCATGGTGGAAGCAATGGCTGGCAAAGGTTTCAAACTATGGGGGGCGGCAGCAGCTCTCCCCGCAGCACCGTCACCGCCTGCCCACTGAGGATGACGCGATCGCCCTGGCAGCATACCTTGACCACGCCGCCCCGTGCCGATGCCTGATACCCCAAACACTCAGTTTGCTGGAGGCGATCGCACCAGAAGGGCGCAAGGACACAGTGGGCGGAGCCGGTAACCGGGTCTTCGTCAATTCCCATGCGGGGAGCAAAGAAGCGAGACACAAAATCGTAGGGGGTTTCGCCACGGCTGGTGACGATGATGCCGTGGACGGGGATTTCTCTCAGCTGACCAAAATCGGGCTGGAGGGAGCGCACCACAGTTGGAGAATCTACCTCCACCAGAAGGTAGCTCGAATCTGTAATGGCGACGAGGACGGGCTGAATACCCAGCGCCTGGGCGAGACCTGCGGGAGGGGCGGTGGCGATCGCCACAGATGCGGGAAAGTCCAGATCAATCCAGTCTGCCCGACGAACGGCGGTGAGCAGGCCACTCCGCGTGTGGAACTGGGCCGGTTGGTCGGACGGCCAATGCCCCTCTGACCAGAGGACATGGGCGCTGGCCAGGGTGGCGTGACCGCAGAGATCGACCTCAACGGTGGGGGTGAACCACCGCAGGTTGAATCCCCCTTCCCCTGGCACCAGGAAGGCCGTTTCCGACAGATTCATTTCCCTGGCCACCTGCTGCATCCAGACAGCGGGCGGGGGAGACGGCAGGATACAAACCGCCGCCGGGTTGCCGGAGAAGGGCTGGTTGGTGAAGGCATCCACCTGGAGAAGGGTCAGGGCCATGGGTTGATCCTCTTAAAGCCATACCTCTTAAAGCCATATTTCAAGGATAAAGGGGAACGGCCAGGGGGGTGGGGTGCGATCGCCAGAGCTGCTCCAAATTTTTGGCGGGGATAGTGAGGTAGAGGACGTCCCCAGCGGCTAGATTGACCTCCAGCAGATCCCAGCCGTGAACCGTCTGGTGGAGCGTTTCCACATACAGGGGCACACAGTCGGCGGCCATGGCCACGTCTTTTACCCGCTGACCGCAAAAGGGATGCCCTGGGGTGATGATGGTGGCCAGGGCAATCCACAGGGTGTCTGCTGTCATGCCGTTCCCCAGAATGCGACCGCCCAATGCCGCCGCCGCAAAGGAGAGGGCCGCCAGATCGACGGGGCTGAGGATGGCCTCAAAGTCGAAAATTTGTTGGGCCTGGGCAGCAAACTCCGGATCCTGGGTCCGCATCACCACGGGCAGGCGCGGGGCCAGCCCCTTGGCGCTGAGGGCAATTTCCAGGTTGGCCACGTCGTCGCTGGTGACCGCCAGCAGGGCGTCAGCCTGCCGAATTCGGGCCGCCTCCAGGCTGTCTGCAAGGCTGGCGTCTCCTTGAATCACGGGAATTCTGAGCGATCGCGCCGCATTGAGAAAGCGATTGCTTGGGTCTTGATCCACGACTACCACCTCACAGCCATTGGCCTGGAGCTGTTGCATCACCTGGACGCCGATGCCTCCCAGCCCGCAGATGATGTAGTGGTTGCGCTGGGGCACGCGGGCCGTGTTCCAGAACTGACGCAGGTGGGTGCCCAGGATCATGTCATTGAGCAGGGCATAGCAGACGCCGATTACCCCTGTGCCCACCAGCATCATGATGACAGTGAACACCTTGATGTGCTCGTCGGCCTGTTCGGCGATCGCCTCGTTGCCCCCCGCCCCCGTAAT
Organism: Synechococcales cyanobacterium; assembly: GCA_035285585.1. Classification (GTDB taxonomy): domain Bacteria; phylum Cyanobacteriota; class Cyanobacteriia; order CAKZMO01; family CAKZMO01; genus JAYKGU01. The sequence continues at coordinate 30,711 of JAYKGU010000132.1, read as the reverse complement.
CATGCCCACTGAAAAGTAAAGGGCATCCACGATCGAGGTATTCAAGCTGACAGCGGTGTAGGTGAGGGTGGCGGTAAAGATCGTCAGCAGCAGCAGCAGCAGCACGGCCAGAGTAGGGCGCACCTGCCGCTGGATGTGATTCAAATTGGTGAGCAGGCTGTGGATCTGCTGGCTAAAGGTTTGGCGGGAGGTGCGAATGCTGGGCTGGGTGGCGACAATGATGCGATCGCCCCGATCCAAGCAGCGGCCAGCCAGCATAGCCGATACCAGGTCGGTGGGATCCTGGGCTGGCAGGTAGTAGATGAGCATCCGCCGCCGCTCGTCCCACAGGTCGTGGAGCGATCGCCCATACCAGGGATGGTGATCGTCAATGCGCTCCTCATGGATGGGCCAGGTCTGATTTCCCAACCGGAGCTGCCCAATGGCCTGATTGCCCATGGCGGCAAAGGTGAGCACCGGGGCTGCCAGGGCTGCAACGCTCATGGAGACGTGGTCGGGCAGGGTGCGATCGAGGCGACTGCCCAGGCTGGCGTTAAACAGGCGGTTGACGATGCGCACCTGGGGATTGAGAATGCGCGCCTGGGTTAAAATTCCCAGGTTCAGCGCATCGTCGTCACTGGCAATTACTAAGGTATGGGCGTCAGTAATGCCCGCAGCCCGCAGGGTGTCTGCCGACCGTAGAGGGCCGATGACGATGTCGGAGGCATGGGCCATTTGCTGGGACTGTAAGGGGCGATCGTTCATTCCCCGTACCTCAGCCCCCTGCTGTTTCAAGAGACAAAAGATACGGTATCCTGTGCAGCCTAATCCACAGACGATAATGCGGGGTTTCATAACCTTAAAGCGATGAGTGGCAGACTTAACAAGACGATGGCCAAACCGGGCCAGACAATCCCGTAGCCACGCCCAGGTTAGCCTCTTATTATCGCGATCGCCCCTGTGAAGCGCTGTATTGAAATGCACGATGTTACCTTTCGTGATGCTGGCCTCAGCTCAGTGGAGACTTTGCCAGATTGGGGCAAATCCGTCGGGATTTTCCAGCGATAGTGGGAATACTGAATATGGAAACCACGCTGAAGCTGCTATGCAGAACTCCGTATCTAGACGCCCGTACCCAGACGCCGGATCTGGATGCCCGTACCTAGACCCCATGCCCAGACGCTCGCTGGTTTCCACCCTGTCAATTCTGGAGAATGCCCATGCGCCGTCCCCCGATTCGCAGCAACATCCGCCCTAAAATCAGCTCCATGCCTCGCCAGAAATCGGAGGCGGCAACTTTCCTGGATATCTACAAGCTCCTGGTCGAACAAAAGCGACTCCAGCAGGAACTGGCCAGCATGGAACAGCGCCAACAGCAAATTACCCGACGACTGGCCGTAATCGAGCGCCAGGTGTCTTACCTGGAGCAGCAGGCCGACCAGTTTCGCAGCGGGACAGCGCCGGCTACTCCGACCCCCCAACATCCGCAAGTTGCCCAACCGATGCCCCCTTCTGAGCCAGCATCCCACGGGTATGAGACGCTGACCCTCGATTATTGAAGATTGGGCACTTCGCGCCGGTCTTACAGCCCTACGGGCTAAGGCTTGAGTGTGGAACCCCCGCGTCGCCGGGGTTCCACACCTCTTGAATGTCCTAACGCGAAAGCGTAACGCCATACTCTTCCATGCGGCAGCATGGGCTGATTTCAGCGTCCCCAAACTCCTCCAGCTTCACGGACGGTAGCTGGAGGAGCCAATTCCAGGTTTCCAGCAACTGCGGATCGTTGGGATTGCTTCGCAGCGCTTCACCCAGGGTATTGAGGGCGTCATACCAGAGGAGTTCGCGGGCATAGAAGTTGCTGCGATCGCTCACCGGCATGGCAGCTAACTGTTCAGCGGTCATTTCTCCCGTCAGGGGCACCCGCTCAATCCAGCCGCTGGCAAAGGCGGGCACATCGCGCCGTTGGGGGTCATTACAGTACACCAGAAAATACCAATCATAGGTTTCTCCTTCCTGCAGCGTGACCGATGGCGGCAGGGTGAGGCCAACGATTCCAGACTCCATCTCCGTTGTAAAAGTGGACTGGTAAATAGTGTCTCCAGCGCCATCCAGCAGGGAAAACGTGATCGGGCTTTCCGCCGTGAGCAGGTAGGGCACATACACCCAGACCGTGGGATGGGCCTGGGTGGTGCGTCCTCCATACCCCGCCTCGACGGGAGCCAGGGGCGTGAGCGGTTCTTCAGCAAGCTGCACACAACTGCCGCCCCGGCTGGCCCCGCCAACGCGGTTGCCCGATTGCCCCGTAGAGCGAAAGTCGGGGAAGGCGCGACTGGCTCCGCCAACCCGCCCGTCTGACTGCCCGGTGGTGGTAAATTCCGGGAAGGCGGGGTTCGCAGTGGGGGCTAGTGTTCCCGATTGTCCCCGATCGCCCCCGTCGGTACCCTGGGCACTGGCGGCGGGGGCGATGGTGCCAGTCAGGGTCAGGGCGATCGCCAGCCCCGCAACCATTTGGGACGTGGCGTTGAGCAAATTTGAACTCGATGAATCTAAGCTCGATAAGCTTGAACTCGCTACAGAAAGAAAAGGCAGACCCGCGTATCGCATGGTGACAACTCCAGCAAGCATGGATGAAAAGCCAGTAGGTGAAAAGCCAGTAAGCAGTTGAGCAAAACGATTTTCTTGAGGGTGTGCGCCCCCGAAGGAATAAGTAGAACTGCGTTGAAAAACGAAGGTTAGAAAACCGGGGCGCGCCCCCGGTTCTCTATAGCCCTACGGGCTAAGGTTTGAGTGTGGAACCCCCGCAACGCGGGGGTTCCACACCTCTTGAATGTCCTAACGCGAAAGCGTAACGCCATAATATGAATTTCATTGTGCTGATCTACTTAAGAATCAAGTAAAACCCAATTTCTTGGATAGGGGAGCATTGCCAGGCCCGTACAGAAAAGGCAATCGCCCAGATTATTCAATTCTGGTTCCTAAGAAATTGACGACGGTGGACGCAACACGGCTTGGGGGGTGGATGGACGCGCCTGGATCAGGCTAACCCCAATCCCGGTAAGGGCGATCGCCAGGAGGGTCGGCACCACCGGCAGCCAGCCGCCACCCAGAAATACGACAAAGCTAACGCCTCCCATTCCGGCCATGGAACCGATGAGCATTGCCCCCGACGGCCAGGGCGATCGCCCCCACCGCACCAGCATCCCTCCCAGCAGCGCCCATCCCCAAAGCCAGAGGGCATCTCCCCACTGGGGCAGCCACCAGATCAGCGGACGCTGATCGAGAACGGCACTCAACAACTGGCTCACCATTTGGGCCTGAATGACTACCCCAGCTTGTTCCCCGTAGGGAGTGAAGTGGTAGTCGCCAAAGCTGCGGTCAATGGTGCCGATCAGCACCACCCGATCCGTCACCAGGTCGGGCAGGTCTGCCGCCCGTGCCCCCGTCAGAATCTCCGCCAGGGAAATTTGGGGAGCCAGACGGTCTGTACGGCGATAGTTAAGCATCAGTTCATAGCCCCCCAATCCGGGCCGGTGATAGGCCGCCGTGTGCTGTAAGACAGGGGCGTTTGCCACCTCACTGAGGCGGTGCAGGGCCTCCTCGCGGTTGGGTACCCCCTCGGCGCGGGAGAGATAGTCCACGGCGACCTGGAAGCTGAGGGAATTGGCGGTGTCGCAGTGGGGTTCTGGCGTCATGCCCAAAATCTGGCGGCGGATGAGGTTGTCGCGATCGCGCGGCAAATCGCTAAACCCCACCTGAGCCAGGGGCATTTCCGGCGGCGGCGAAATGGCGGAATAATTTGTATCACCGCCTCCCACTGCACAGACAGCGACCAGATGGGAAGATTGATGAGGATCCGGGCGATCGCCCCCGCCATCAGGATTATTCGTAGCCAGGGGAATAGGCGTTTCCCGATAGATATCCAGGCCAATGGTGCGGGGTTGGTGGGCCTGGAGAATGGTGAGCAACTGGGCCAGGGCCTCATCCGCGAGGGATCCCTGCCGGGTCATGCCCTGCTGAATTTGATAGTCGATATCCGCTTCATCAACGGTCACCAGCAGCAGCCGCTCATCAGCAGGCTCCACCGGTCGCCAGCGCAAAAACTGATCATAGGCCTGCAGCTCCATCCCCTGGAGCATTCCCCAAAAGCGCACGCCCATCACCCCAGCGGTTACCAGCCCACTCCAGAGGGCCACCAGGGGCAGGCCACCCCAGGTTTCGCCCAGCCAGCGCCAGGGTTGCAGGGGCGATCGCTGCACCGATACTGAGGGCGTCACCAGTGTTTCAGTCCTCGCTTCCGTAGGCACCTCGGTCCCCATCTCGGAAATGGCAACCAGCAACCCATTGGGAAAATCTAGGGGCGGTTGGGTGGCATCGGCGGTGGGGGCGATCGCCGGAGTCCCCTGGGGGGCAGGATAGGATTGCGGTTGGAGCCGGAGGAATGGCAGGTCGCTTTGGGTGGGGCTGGTGGCGGCATTGGCGGGGAGGGCTTGAAGTTGGGCGATCGCCCCGCGAATTTCTGCCGTCGAGGCGGGGCGCTGTCCCGGAAAGGGAGCCATCAGCCAGTCGATAAACTCAATGAGCGGGGGGGAGATTTGAGGGGCGTGGCTCTGCCAGATCAGCCGCCCCGACTGGGCATCCATGGGAAATTCCAGGGGATTTTGCCCGGTGAGCAGGTGGACAAACGTACGCCCCAGGGCAAAAAAGTCGGATTCTGGCACCGCCCGCCCCTGCATCTGCTCCATCGGCGTATAGCCCCGCGAATAGAGGTGGGTGCGGGTAATATCGTCCTGGCACTTGTAGAGATAGGTTTCCGTCACTTCCCGCACCGCCCCGAAGTCAATCAGGGCCAGTTGGCCATCCGGACGCAGCATGATGTTGGACGGTTTAATGTCGCGGTGAAAACAGTGGCGCTGGTGGATTTGGGCCAGAATGTCAATGAGCTGCTCCAGCCAGTCGAGGGCCAGATCCTGGGAGATGGGAGCACTGTGGCGATCGCCCAGCCAGTGTCGCAGGTCTACCCCCGGAATGCGCTCCATAACTAAACAGTGGCGTACTCCGGTACCGTCGGCGACGGGCACTGTAAAATAGCCGTCCAGATCAACTTTGGGAATACCGGGGTGGCTGAGCTGGCTGAGCACCTTGGCTTCCCGCTGAAAGAGGTCCACTGCCTTGGGGTAGCTCTCTAGCAGCACTTTTAACACCTTGATGGTGCCGCCATCATCCACTTCATAGGTATGGCTAAACCCCCCCTGACCCAGCAGGTTCAGAATCCGGTAGCGATCGCCAAGGATAGTTCCTGGTTCCAACATGCCAACATCGAGCTGCTCACAGCATTTGTCCGAGGGTGACTTCAGTGTGGCACAAATCTGGATGGCTCAGGGCCAGTTCGGGCCGCCCTGCCCACCTGGCCAAAGCGGGCGCTAACCCTTGGAGGACTGCCGCATGACAAATTTCATAATCATCGGCTGCAAGGTAAACAGGGTCTCTCCGCTGGCGGTTACCTTTTCGATGAGCGATCGCCGCCCCAGGGACTCCAGGGCCTTGAGGATATCCGAGGTGTGGGCAGACGGATCAAGCTGACGGCGGACATTCGCCAGGGGAACGGGGGTTTTGGCACTGGCCAGACTATCCATCACCGCCTGCTCCAGCGGGGCCAGACGGCTAAACTGCTGATGGAGCAAGTAGGTAAAATCCCCTAGAAAAAGGGTGCTCTGGCTGAGAAATTCGGCGACGTTGCCACCGAAAAGGTCTTGAATGGTGGTGGCAATAATGGTCAGCGCCAGAGGATTACCGCGATAGGAGGCAATTAGCTCATCCCACAGTTCCGGGTGAGACAGCCCCTTTTCTTCCAGAATCTGGCGAGAGGCTTCCCCCAACCCCTTGACGCTCAGCGATCGCACCGGGCGACTACCGCCTTCCAGCAAGGTTACTTCCCTGGGCTTTTCCCAACCCGTTACCAGCAGGCAGCTCCGGTGGGCCTCCTCACCGATCTGGCGCAGCAATCGGCCATAGAGGTCATACCCCGACTGATATTGGCCCACCAGTTCGCCACTTTGCAGGATGAGCTGGATGTCTTCAAAAACCAGCAAACAGCGCCGCTGATGCAGGAAAGCCATCAGCGGCAGCAGGCTGGCGTCAAATCCATCTGGCAGGGGCACCTCCGCCCCCAGGGTAGACAACAGCTCCCCCACAAAATCCTCCGCCGCCAGCCCATCCCGGAGCGATCGCCACACCACCCGCTCAAAGTGCCCACCAATTTCTTGCACCAGCTTGGCCGCCAGGGTAGTTTTGCCGATACCGCCCATGCCCAACAGCGCCACCAGACGGCACTGTTCTTCGGTGACCCACTGCTGCAGAACGGCCAGTTCTGCTTCCCGACCGTAGAACACCGTCACGTCCGGAACACCCAGAAATGTAGGAGGTGTCGGATCTAACCCAGGGGAGATGGGGGGCAGCGGTGAGTGAGTAGCGGGGACGGGCGATCGCGCCTCATCCAGTTTCACCTCGCGATCGGGTGGACTCTCGGTGCTGCCTGCCACCGGCAGCCGGTAGCCCGCTTTTTCGAGCAGTTGGGGAACCCGGCTCCAGTCAATCAGGCGATCGCTCTGGCAGTCTCGACGAATCAGCAGCTCTTCGATGTATCGATAAAGACCCTTCGAGAGATAGTTGCGGACGGTATCCCCCGCCACATGAAGCCGTTCGGCAATTTCGTTGGGGCTGTGGTAGCACAGCAGCCCCCGCAAGTACTGCTTCTCAACGCGGGTCAAGCCTTTGCGCTTGGCCTCGGCCAGATCCAGATAAAGCTGCTCCAGATCCCAGGACAGACCTGCTTCAGCAAACTCTTCGTGGGAGGGTTTGGGATTGGGAGCCATGGCATTCAAGCGGATGCGTTTGCAGGTCACGGTAAGAGTGTACCAATACCTACAGGCATTTTCACTAAGACTACTTATAGATTTACCAGCCCTGGCGCTGCATCAGTGGTTAAACAGAATTACTTTCTAGAGAGTGTGCGCCCCTAATGGAGGGCAAACCCTCCAAAAAATGTAATTCAAATTGCTCAAGCACTTAGGAGATTTCCAGTAAAAAATTTACCCCCGGTCAAACCCCTAGTAAGGGCAAATGGCCATTTGCCCTTACCTAGCCCGGTAGGATCATTATCAAAAATCTCCTTAACCTGCATAGGTAGCAGAGCGCTGGAAGTAGAACCGGGTGCACGCAGGTATGAGTCTTGAGTGAGTCTCAAATCTAGCGAGTTCCTTCCAAAGTCTGACGGCGATCGCACTTTATTGGGGGCGATCGCCATTTCCTGTTAGACATCATTCGCGTTGCGCTGCCGATCGGTCTACGCTGATTTGGCTCCAATAGCAGCGCTGCCAACTTCGTTACAATTACGGAAGATTTGGCATTCAGGGGGCTTTCTCTGGAATGTCTCAGTGGAATCTGGGGCTTATTCGCACTCAAGCCTGCGTGTTTCTTGGTTCGCTTTGTTTGCTACTGACCAAGCGGTTAGTTGTCCCCACCTAATTGCCCATAGCCAAGCTTCTACCATGACACCTAAAACTTTTTCCCCATCTCGTCTTGAGGACGCGTCGTTGAAACGGGGGAACCTATCCCTCGACCTCTCTGGATTAACCGAAACCACGGATACGACGACCCAGCAGATTATCGTCAAGCTTAAGCCCGATGCCGATATGGGGGCGATCGCTGCCCTCAAAGCCAGCCTGGGGGCAGTCACCGTCGAAACCACCCAGTCCTTTGGATTTGAGCTTTGGGAAACGGCGACTCCCATCTCAGAGGAAATGCTGCAGGCGATCGCCGACGTTTCCCTCCTGGAAACCGTTGACTATCTACAGCCCAACTACACCCTCTCGGTGCAGACCACCCCGTTTCAAGATCCTGGGCTGCCCAAGCTCTGGGGCCTGGACAACCAGGGACAGCAGGGCGGCAACCCCGATGCCGACATTGATGCGCCAGAAGCCTGGGAGATTTCCACCGGGGCAGGCGTCGTCGTGGCGGTAATTGATTCGGGGGTCGACTACACCCACCCCGACCTAGCGGCCAATCTCTGGGTCAATCCGGGGGAAATTGCCAACAACGGCATCGATGACGACGGCAACGGCTACGTGGACGATGTCCATGGCTACGACTTTGCCAATAACGACGGCGACCCGATGGATGACAACGGCCACGGCACCCACGTCGCGGGCACCATCGCCGCCGTTGGCAACAACAACCAGGGGATTGTGGGGGTCGCTCCCAACGCCCAGATTATGGCGCTCAAGTTTTTAGCCGCCGATGGCAGTGGCTCCACCTTTGACGCCATTCAAGCCGTTGAATACGCCGTGCTTATGGGAGCTGACATTACCAACAACAGTTGGGGCGGGGGTGCTTTTTCGCGGGCGCTGAGTGATGCGATCGCCACGGCTGGCAATGCCGGTCAGCTCTTTGTTGCGGCGGCGGGCAATAGTCAGAACAACAATGACGCTTTCTTGAGCTTTCCGGCCAGCTACTCCCTGGACGCGGTGATCAGCGTGGCTGCCAGCACCCGTCAGGATCGGCTCGCCGCGTTCTCTAATTTTGGCCAAATGACGGTTGACTTGGCCGCACCGGGCGACGGGATTTACAGCACCCTGCCGGGGGGGCAATACGGCACCCTGAGCGGCACTTCCATGGCCGCTCCCCACGTTGCCGGGGTCGCTGCCCTCGTCTGGGCCGCCGATCCATCCCTGACGGCCCTGGAGGTGAAGCAGCGCATCCTTGACCATGTAGATCTGCTCCCGGCGCTGACGCCGGTCACGCTGACCGGAGGGCGGCTCAATGCCTACGCGGCTCTCAATGTCGCCCCGCCCGCCCCTGTGGATCCGGTTCCCCCGCCCGCGCCCGTGCCCTCCCTTCCTCGGCTACCCGATTGGTGGCGAAATTTAGCGGCTGGCTGGGGTTCGTCACCCTCTGAGGCGGCCACTCTGGAGGGGGATGACTTGTTGGGCGATCGCCCCGGTGTTCTCCTAACGTCGGCGTTTGACCCTGATGGCGAAGTCGCTGCCGACCCGTCCGCCGATTCTCTGATCAACCAACCCCAGGCGATCGCCCCCGGCACCCCATTATCCACAGAGCTGTTAACGCTGGCCGCCGCTTCCCTGGTGGGCAGTCGCTACTGGAACGGCGAGCAGGCGGCCCACCTGCTGTCGGCCTCGGATCTGGCGGAACCCGATTTCACCGCATCTTTATCAAAGGGGGCGATCGCCCACCTGGTTCACGGTTTGCAGGATTATTACGGGTAGGGCCAATGAATTGGTTCCCAGGGGTAGGGGCAAAATGGCCCTTGGCCCCCAGGGTCAGGTATAGCCCTACGGGCTAAGGTTTGAGTGTGGAACCCCCCGCGTCGCGAGGGTTCCACACCTCTTGAATGTCCTAACACGAAAGCGTAACGCCATAAATAACTATTAACGGGGCAGTACGGCAAACCGCACCCCCCGATGCATTGCTGAACCCCAACACCGTCGGCTAAATTAGCACTCAGCAACCGAGAGTGCTAAATTTAGAAGCGGTGTTGGTTTTTTGTTGAGCAAAAGCCAACCCTTCCACGGATTTTTCAGGAGGTTTTTTGAAACATGGCACCCGTTAGCTTATCCGTAACAACGGTCAAGCCCCTTGGCGATCGCATCCTGGTAAAAGTTGCGAAAGCCGAAGAAAAGACTACCGGCGGTATCATCCTGCCCGATTCTGCCCAGGAGAAGCCCCAGGTAGGTGAAGTGACCCAGGTGGGAGCTGGCAAGCGCAACGAAGATGGTTCCTACCAGGCTCTGGATGTGAACGTCGGCGACCAGGTTCTCTACTCAAAGTACGCCGGAACCGACCTGAAGATTGGCGGTGAAGACTACGTGCTGCTACGGGAGCAAGACATCCTGGCCACGGTTTCCTAAAGCGTATTTCCAGACCTGATTCCTCAAGTACATTTCTTAGACATTCCTCCAACAAAGACACGGGAGATACCTTTCACATGGCAAAGACGATTACCTACAACGAAGATGCGCGGCGGGCGCTGGAGCGCGGTTTTGATATCCTGGCCGAAGCGGTGGCTGTGACCCTGGGGCCAAAGGGGCGCAACGTTGTGCTGGAGAAGAAGTATGGTGCTCCCCAAATTGTTAACGATGGCATCACCATTGCCAAAGAAATTGAGCTAGAAGACCACATTGAGAACACGGCAGTCTCCCTGCTGCGGCAGGCGGCCTCTAAAACCAATGACACCGCTGGTGACGGCACCACCACCGCCACCGTTTTGGCCCACGCCATGGTCAAAGAGGGGCTGCGGAATTTGGCGGCAGGGGCCAACGCCATTGCCCTGAAGCGCGGTATCGATAAGGCCGCTACCCATCTGGTGGGTTTGATTGCCGACATGGCTCGCCCCGTAGAAGACAGTAATGCGATCGCCCAGGTCGGTGCCATTTCTGCCGGTAACGACGACGAAGTGGGGCAGATGATTGCCCAGGCCATGGACAGCGTCGGTCGGGAAGGGGTCATTTCCCTGGAAGAAGGCAAGTCCATGACCACTGAGCTGGAGGTCACGGAGGGGATGCGCTTTGACAAGGGCTACATCTCCCCCTACTTTGCTACCGATACGGAGCGCATGGAAGCGGTCTTTGATGAGCCATACTTGCTGATCACCGACAAAAAAATTGCCCTCGTCCAAGACCTGGTGCCCGTGCTGGAACAGGTGGCCCGCGACGGCAAGCCCCTGGTGATTATCGCTGAAGACATTGAGAAAGAAGCCCTGGCCACTCTGGTGGTAAACCGCCTGCGGGGTGTGCTCAACGTGGCTGCCATTAAGGCTCCTGGGTTTGGCGATCGCCGCAAAGCCATGCTGCAAGACATCGCCACCCTCACAGGCGGTCAGCTAATCACCGAAGATGCTGGCCTGAAGTTGGACAACGCCCGCATTGACATGATGGGCAAGGCTCGCCGCATCACCATCACCAAAGACGACACCACCATCGTGGCCGAAGGCAACGAAGCAGCGGTGAAGGCTCGCTGTGAGCAAATTCGGCGGCAGATCGAGGAAACCGACTCCACCTACGACAAGGAAAAGCTGCAGGAGCGGCTGGCCAAGCTGTCTGGCGGTGTGGCAGTAATCAAGGTCGGGGCAGCGACGGAAACTGAAATGAAGGATCGCAAGCTGCGCCTGGAAGACGCTATCAACGCCACCAAGGCCGCCGTGGAAGAGGGCATTGTACCCGGTGGTGGCACCACCCTGGCTCACCTGGCACCCCAGCTTGAGTCCTGGGCCACCAGTAACCTGAGTGGTGAAGAGCTAACGGGGGCCATGATCGTTACCCGTGCCCTCACAGCACCCCTGAAGCGCATCGCCGAAAACGCCGGTCAAAACGGAGCGGTGATCGCTGAGCGGGTCAAGGAAAAAGAAACCAACGTGGGCTACGACGCTGCTAATAACACCTTTGTCAATATGTTTGAGGCAGGCATTGTCGACCCCGCGAAGGTAACCCGCTCCGCTGTGCAGAATGCGGCTTCTATCGCCGGGATGGTGCTCACCACCGAGTGCATCGTAGCCGACAAGCCCGAAAAGCAAAGCGCCCCCGGAGCCGGTGCTGGCATGGGCGGCGGCGACTTTGATTACTAAGTGCCACTCTGAATCCGTGGCGCGACTGGTGGGGCAAAGGCAATCTCGGGTATCACCGTAAGGCGGGAAGCTTTGCCAAGAATAGAATTCAGGAGTCAGGAGCCAGAAGTCAGCTCCCTTCTGAATTCTGACTCCTGGATTCTGGCTCCCTTTACATGGATACCCGACAGTCTCCGTGCCAGATGCCCTGACCGGTGGCCTGACTAATGGGCCAGTTCAACCACGGGCAATTGATCCGAGTCATCCACAATAAATTCCAGCGTCTGTGGATTTGGCGTCCGCAGACGTTTTGTTTTTTGAAGTGGCTGGCTGGAGATAAACGAATCGTCCGGTGGCTCCGTGGGTGCTTCTGGCCCCAGGGAAGGCGGCGTGAAGGGAAACTCCCGCTGGGCTGGGTGAATTTTGAGAACCGTGGGGGAGGCCAGGGGCGTCGGCAAGTTCTCAGAGGCCGCCTCAATGGTTTTCAGGATGGTTTGGGCAGATTCCTCCGTGGCGATCGCCGCTTCGCCCTCCCGCACCTGAATCGGCACCAACTCCACCCGCATCTCTGTCTCTTGCAACTCTACCTGGAGCAGGGCAGTGTCCAGGCCATGCACAGCGGCAGCTAGCGCGGCGGCAGAGTCGATCGGGCCGCTGGGCACCGGCAGCCGACCGAGGGAATAGGCGATCGCCCGTCCTTTATATACCTCTGCCCCCTGCATGACGGTGGGATGGTGGCCCACCACCAGGTCGGCCCCCTGATCCACGGCAAAGCGAGCCAGGTTGATTTGGGCCTGGTCAGGCTGGGGGGCGATCGCCCGCTGCCACTGGTAGTTGACAATCACCCAGTCCACCTGATCGCGAATGGCCCGAATGTCCGCCGCCAGTCGCCGCTGGGTTCCCACATTGAGGTTCTTATCCGCTAGAGGATTGGCGGGGTCGGCATCGACATATCCCAGGTAGGCAATGCGGGTGCCGCCCACCTCTAAAACTTTGGGACGGCGGTTTTGCTGCGGACTATTCCCTGCTCCAGCGGTGTGGATGGTTTGCTGATGAAGGGCTTGCAGCATATCATGGAGCACCTCTGGCTCCGTCTCGGCCAAGGGGGGTTGGGCAGCATTGACCACATCCACTCCCTGCCGTCGTAGGGTGGCGATCGCGTCACTATTCGGAGCGGTTTGTTCATTGTCCAGGTGCAGCTCAGTGTCCAGAGCCGTCATTGTCACCTCAGCCCGCTGCAGCACCTCTCGCTGAAACCTAACCGTCGTCCGCCGTCCGGGAGCGTGGAGGCCATCGCCAGAGCGGGTGGCGATCGCCGCTGGATGGCTAAACAGCAGGGTAATCGCCCCATCCCGTGTAGCTGCGGGGAGTGGGTACAGGGGCGTCACGGGAACGGTGCCCACCGAGGTTTGCACCTGGTTCAACGTTTCCAGGGGGGCTTGTCCGTCATAGATCTGTGCCCATGCTCCCCGGTCGGCGGTATTGGGTGGGGCGGCATTGCCGTCGGAGTGGGTGCGATGGTGAATGAACAGTTGCAATCCGCTACCGAGCACCAGGACGGCGATCGCCGCACCCCCGATAGGCACCAGCTTGGGCCGGTTGACCTGGCGATTTAACCTGGGCGTCGTCTGAGGAACCCAGGCCAGAGACGGGGCCGGGGGAGGGGCCACCCTGGGAAGCCGCATCAGGCGAAAGGAGCGCCCGTCCCGTAGCCCCTGGATTTGCTGGAGCACCGACTCGCGGGTGGCCTGGAGGGTGGTGCGCACTGAAGCAACTACCGGGGATTCGGTGATCTGGGTGAGGGGCGGGGGGCTGGGCGGTTCAGCGGTGGGTAGTTGGATGAGCTGCTGCCAGAGGATAAAGGAGGTATCGGCCAGGCGCACCGCCAGGTGGGCACCTCGGATCACGTCAGAATCAAGCCTGCAGAGCTGGTGGCAGATAAAGCGGATGAGGCGATCGCGATGGGGCGGGCGGCGTACCGTTACCGTGATTTGCAGATAGGCGGGACAGGCTTCCCCCACCCAGGCGGAAATGCCCTGGGGCAAGAGATAGACGTTGAGCCAGCAGGCGATCGCCCGGAAATCGCCGGTTTTAGCCTCGGTGAGGAGGGCATCGGGGAGGGCGTCCGGCAGGCTCAGCAAAGGCAGTGTCTCATTTACCTGCGCTGGTCGGGGGCGGGTCAGTTGCCGAATGAAATCAGCCGTTGCCAGGTGTGATGGGGAAGGGGCGGCGGTTCCCGTCTGAGATAGTTGGTCGGCAATGCGATAGCTGACGAAAGAAGTCATGGCAATCAACGCAGTTTTTGGAAGAATGGCTTTGAGTTCAGAGCTTAGTATAATTTGGGGCGAATTAGAGCGAATTAGGGCGAATCTAGAACAGGTTTTTCACAATTATTTTTCACGGTTATGATTACAGCTATGCAGGATCTAGAGCCACCCATTCATGTCCCCCAACGCCAACAGGTCGCCAGCCGACCCTTCCCAGGCAAGCAACGCCTCTAATAGCAACGCCTCTAATGGACACCCCGCATCGGGGGACGCCATCGCCGGAAATGAAGTTCCGCTAACGAATCCGGCGATTGATTCGCCCAATCCAGGTCTGCCAGGAACCGCTGCCGTAGTCACTCCATCCGCCTCCAATGGAGATGATGGACAGACTACGGGGCGATCGCCCACCGATTCGACCGAATCACCACCCGCTAGCCCGCCTCCCAGTCCGCCTCCCGCTTCACCCATGGGGCCAACCCAGCGGTCAGCCTCCCCAAACCTGAACCAGCCCCCCGGTGCGCTGATCATCACCATCGCCCTGGGCATCATGTTTGCTGGATTTGTGGTGCAGAGCGATTGGTTCATCATCGCCGGGGCGGTGGTGTCGCTGCTGGCGTCGCTGCGGATTTTTTGGGCGGCGGTGGGGCCAGTGCTGGTAGAACTGGTATCTCCCCGCCAGCGATCGCTCACCATGGCCATCATTGGGGCGATCGCCGCCACCATCGGTCTGCTACAGGTTGCCCGTATTAACCAGCAAATTCGCCCCTGGTTCGCGGCCCTCGATTGGGACGTGGTGGGGGCACTGGGGGACGTGTTTGGAGCCTTTGGACAAATTCTCATCGCCATCCTGGCGGTCTATGTGGCCTGGCGGCAGTACGTGATTTCTAAAGATCTGACCATCCAGCAGAACCTGATCACGCAGCAGCAAACCATCGATTCCTACTTCCAGGGCATTTCTGACCTGGTGCTGGATGCCGAGGGGTTGCTGGAGGACTGGCCCCAGGAGCGGGCGATCGCTGAAGGCCGCACCGCCGCCATTCTCAGCAGCGTGGACGCCACCGGCAAAGCCAAGATTATTCGATTTCTGTCGCGATCGCGCCTGTTGACCCCCTTGAAGCGCGATCGCCACCTGGGACGGGCCATGCTGGACGGCATGGGGGGCTATCAGGAAGATCGGGACTTTGGGATTCGGGTGATTGACCTGGGGGTGATGCTAGCGGTTTCTAATCTGTCGGGCACTGACCTGCGCTGGACGGATCTCAGTGACGCTAACCTCGTTCGCGCCAACCTGAGCCACTGCGATCTGGTGAAGGCCAATCTCGCCCGCGCCATCCTCTACGGCACCAACCTCCGGGGCGCTGACCTGATGGGGGTAAGGCTGTTTTACGGCGCGGTGGAAGCGGCCTCACCCCGTACCCGTGCCGACATTCCTGATTACCAAACCGGCGTGTTTACCGGGGCTGTGGTGGAAGACGCCGATTTCACTGGGGCACAACGGCTGTCGGAGGCACAGCGGGTCTATCTCTGCTCCTGGGGCGGCCCCAAAACCAGGTCAACTATTCCCGGCGGCTGTGATGGCATTCCCGATCGGTTGGGGAGACGGAGCTAGTCGAGCCTGACCTCAGGCGAAGTTCACTCTGTAGCTTTACGTGTAGTCATGGCGGTTTGCATTCAAAGTTCCGGCTTCCTACCCATGCCATCAGCAGAGATCCTTTGATTCGATTGAGGTAACCTCTATACCTACTCCTTGGTTTCCCATGATTTTCAGCGATGCTGTCCGCCTGACCTCGATCGCGCTCTGGATTTCTACTGATGCCCTGCGGTTTCCCTGGATGGGGACTGAACTCCTTGCCCTGGCGGGATTGGGTAGTCTGGCAGCGCTCGTTGCTCATAATCGTCAGCGGTATCAGCCTCTGCTGACATTCCTCAAGCCCGTAAACGATTCTAAAGCTCAACTGAAGGAGCTGGTCGAAGAAATGCAGGTTGGCCTGCTGCTGCTAGATCCATCGGCTAATATTGTCCTCAGCAACCAGGCCGCTGCTCACCTTCTCCAGCTCACCCCAGCCCAACTGGAGGGTAAGGTACCCTTCCACCACCATTTGCAGATAGCCACGGAGCTAGGTACCCCTTTGCCATTTTCAGGGCACCCCATTCAGCAGGTAATCAACACCTGTCAGCCCTTGTACGATCAGATTTTCAAGGTGAAAGCGGTGGCCCGAGGTGACTGGCGCTGGCTCTCGATCACGGTAATTCCCCAACTCTCTCCGGAAGGCGCTTTGCAGCGGGTGATGTGTACCTTCCATGATGTAACGCTGTTTAAGCAGGCTGAGGAATCCCTCAAAACGTCGCATCAGCGGTTTGCCTGGTACGTGCAGCAATCGCCCCTGGCCGTCATCGAGTGGGATTTACACTTTCGAGTCAAGGAGTGGAACCCGGCGGCGGAAACCCTGTTTGGCTACACCCGTGAGGAAATCATTGGACGGTGTGCGACGGACTTAATTATGCCACCCGCTGCCGTGCCGCAACTGGCACAAATTTGGGGGCGGCTGGCCGACTCCCCCTCAGCGGACGGGCAAAATGCCCAGCACGCCATCGAAAATACTACAAAGTCTGGACAGTTGCTCATGTGCGAATGGCACCACACTCTGATGGTGGACGATACCAACCAGGCCGTTGGTGTTATTTCGCTGGTGCAAGACATTACAGAACGGCAGGAAATTGAGAAGCGTCTGATCCACAACGCCTATCACGACCCGCTGACGGGCTTGCCCAACCGTGCCCTGTTCATGAAGCATCTGGAGCGGGCGATCGCCGTCAACCGCCGCTCCACCTCCGGCACCTGCGCTGTGTTTTTTATTGACGTGGATCGCTTCAAATTCATCAATGACAGTCTGGGGCATTCCATTGGGGATTCCCTGCTGGTTGAGCTGGCGCACCGCTTGAAGACCTGCCTGCGCTCCAGCGACCTGATTGCCCGACTGGGGGGGGATGAGTTTGCGGTGCTGATGCCCAACCTCCCTGGCCTGAGCCGTGCGGCCCAGGTTGCCGAACGGATGCAAAAGGTTTTATCCCAGCCCTTCTTTCTCCTGGGGCACGATGTGTTTACTAGCGTGAGTATTGGTATTGCCTCTCCCGAGTTAGACGGCGATCGCGCCGAGGTGCTGCTGCGTAATGCTGACGCCGCCATGTATAGCGCCAAAGAATCGGGTGGAGCCTCCTATTTCATCTTCACACCCGAACTGCATGCCCGTGCTCTCACCCGGTTAGAGCTGGAAACCGACCTGCGGCGGGCGGTAGAACGGCAGGAGTTTCTGCTCCATTACCAGCCTATTGTTTCCCTGCGCAGCAAGATTATCGTGGGGTTTGAGGCACTGATTCGCTGGCAGCATCCCAAACGGGGGTTTGTGTCTCCGGGGGACTTCATTCCCATGGCGGAAGAAACGGGATTAATTGCCCCCATTGGCTTATGGGTGATGCAGGAAGCCTGTCGGCAGGTGCGGCAGTGGCAGCAGCGGTTTCCCACTAAAAGCCCCTTTTTCATTAGCGTCAACCTATCAGCCGTACAATTCCTGCAGCCCAAACTAATAGACGAGATTCAAACGGTGCTAGCGGAGAGCAACCTGTCTCCTAACAACCTCAAGCTCGAAATTACTGAAAGCGTCATCATGAGCAGCACTGATTACGCTACCAAAGTACTCGACCGTCTCAAACAAATTGGTGTCAAGTTCGCTATTGATGACTTCGGAACGGGCTACTCGTCTTTGAGCTATCTGCACCGATTCCCCGTGGATACCCTGAAGATTGACCGATCCTTCATCAGCCAGTTGGACACCGACGTAGAGAAGGTCGAACTGGTGCGCACCATCCTCTCCCTGGCCTGGAACCTGGGCATGGACGTGGTAGCGGAAGGAGTGGAAACTCAGAAACATCTGGCCCAGCTCCGTCTGCTCAAATGCGATTATGGTCAGGGTTATTTGTTTGCCAAGCCGCTAGCGAACGAGCAGATTACATCCCTCCTGAGCCAATATGGGCCGATGGTCAGCTAGTGGGTCATTTGGCACGAACATGGCCCTCATCCCCCAGCCCCTTCTACTATAGCCCTACGGGCTAAGGTTTGAGTGTGGAACCCCCGCGACGCAGGGGTTCCACACCTCTTGAATGTCCTAACGCAGAAAGCGTAACGCCATATCACCCCATTACACGGGGTATCCTGCGGTTCTCAGGGATTAGGCCTGGGGCGGATTTAGGAAGCGGTTGGCATATTTGAAGACCATTCCTAAATCGTGATCGCCGCCTTTGTTTAGAAATGTGGTCAGCAGAGGGTTGGAGCCACCCGTGCCAGACTTGCTGGTGCCCATACCCAGGATGCCGATGATTGCAGGCAGCAGGCTGGGCAGCATCGCCTGCAGCGTATTGGCCCCGATGCCTGTCTTTTGGGCTACGGCCTGGGCAATTTGCTGCTGGAGCTGGGGGGGGAATATGGACTGGATGCTAGAGGCTGCGCCGCCCGCCGCCACTTGCCCAATCACGCTATCGAGCTGACCGAAGCCGGTCAGCCCCTGCTGCTTTTGCAGGATGGGAGCTACTACCCCTCCCAGGGCTGACAGGACATCCTGAAGCTTTGACGCTTCAATGCCGCGATCGGCTCCTGCTTTCTGAATCCCAGTGGTAAGGGTCTCCAGGTGAGCCACGCTACCCTGCAGTTCAGGGTTATTGATCGAACACAGTACATCGAAGAAAAGACTCATAGGGGTGCGCTCCTGAAATCTCCTGACGGGGGTAGGACGGGAATAACGGAATTTAATTAGAAAACGCGGACATGGAAGGAGCGGATGATTCGCAGCCAGCGGCGATCGCCAGTGTAGTATCCCAGCTCAGCGATATAGTCGCGATCGCTCATCGGAATGGCAACCTGCTGATCCCGCTGGTCTTCTGTGCAGGCGTATTCGGAAGTGTGGTGGGGCGCTGCAAAGTCAATGTCTAAACCGGTGGCATCATGAACCCGCAGCATGAGCGCTTCACCCCCCTGCTGACGAACGGGGGCCTTGACGTCGTCGGACACTTCCCAATAGGCATACGCCCTATCTGAATGGCGGGGCACCAGGATAATGCGGCAATCAGAGCGCTGTTCAGGAACAGGGGCGGCTGGTACGGGGCGATCGCCCGCTACGGCATCCGTAGAATCCGCATCCTTCTCAACCCAGGAAGAAGCGACCTTTCCTGCCCCCGCCGCGATCGCCGCACCCCCAGCCAGGAAAGCGCCCACAGCTTTAATCGCATCGGGTTTGGTCACATCAGCAGCCACCGCATCCTGACGATTGAGTGGTTGCTTGGCGGTGCCGTTGGGGCGATCGCCGCTCACTGGAGCCACATTATCAATGGGGGGGCGATCGCCGCTCACTGGAGCCACATCAGCAACGGAGGGACGATCGCCGCTTACTGGAACCACATCAGCAACGGGGGGGCGATCGCTGGTTATAGGAACCACATCAGGGGCAATGGGGGGGCGATCGCTGGTTACCGGAACCACATCAGGGGCAATGGGGGGGCGATCGCCGCCCACTGGAGCCATATCAGCAATGGGTGGGCGATCGCGTTGGGAAACCAGCCGGAGGGTGGGGGATTCATCGACTTTTGTGCCCAGGATTGCACCGGGTTTAGTGGTCACCCGAACAGGGTCAGAGGTTGCCAGACTGCTCCAGCGAGTCGCGGAGGTGAAATAGCCCAGTTCCGCCACATAGTCGCGCTGCGGGAATTCATCCGATTGGGCAAGCAAAGGCACGGACAGATGCTGATCTTGAGCCGTCGGACTGCAGGCATACTGCTGACTGCTGCGGGCCGCACGCGGATCGAACCCTTCGACTTGGGTAGCATCATGAAGACAGAGATTGAGCTGCTGGATTTGCTGTTCCTGCAGTTCAGTTTTGTGGGCGTCCGACAGCTCCCAGTAAGCGTATAGGTCTGTGTCGCTGCGGGGTGTTAGAACGATGCGGCTTTCTGCCACGACGGGGCGAGGCTCGGTTGCCGTTCGGAAACGATTTGCCAGGGCTGCTCCACCCACTGCCGCTACAGCACCTGCTACAGCACCACCTGCCACTGCGGCAGATTTGGGCATTTCCGTTGGCGGTGAGCAGGCGGGCACCCGCACACGGGGGGAGCGCACCACCGGCAGCCAATGTCCCCGATCGGTGACGTACCCCAATTCCGCCACGTAGTCCCGATTGTCGACTTCGATGGGAATGTGCAGGTCAGAGGTCAGCTCGCTACAGTCAAACTGTTTCACGCTGTGGGGGATATCCTGGGCGGTGTCTGGGATGTTGGTGACATCGTACAGGCGCACCATAAGGTTGCGTCCTCCCTGCTGGCGCAGGTCTTCGAGGCGATCGCCCGGCACTTCCCAATAAGCATAGGCATCACGGCAGTTGCGCGGCGTCAGAATCAGACGGCTTTCCACCGCTCTGGCGGCCACGGGGGGAATCACTGCGGCTCCCAGGGGAAGAGCTGTTTTGGCCTCTCCAGGGGGAACCACGTCACTCCGCCCTGATCCTCGGCCTTTTAACCACCAGAACAGCAACGGCAGCAGCAGCAGCGGCAGCAGCAGCCACCACAGGGGGGAAAACCGGGTACCGTCGCTCGTCTCGTTACCAATGGCGGGGGCGATCGCCGTTGCGGTTTCATCGTCTCCGGCCACCGGAGCACCCGCTGAAGCGTCTGTGCCGGGAGCAGCGCCCTCCGCCGTCGCCGCTCCGTTTGCTGGAATTGGAGCGATCGCCGTTCCCTCCGCCGTTGCCCCGTCTGTTGCCCCATCCGCTGTCCCATCCGTTGCCCCATCTGTTGTGGCTGAACCCTCGGTGGCCGCTCCATCAGGAGCCTCGCCATCAGTGGCCAGGGGGGCAGCAGCGGGATTGGTGGCCTGGGCGATCGCCGCTACTTCTTGCTGCCGTGCCTCCTGGATCGCCACCTGCCCTGAAGCTGAGGTGGCCAGCCCTAAAAACGCCTGAACGCCGGGACTGGCGTTACCGGCAAAGACATATCCCCGCGATTGGGAGTAGGGGTAGCGAGGATCGTCAGGCAGGGTGCCGTGCATGGGCAGGACCCGCACACTGGGTTGGTTGAGCACCTGGTTGGCGATCGCGTAGCTGATGCCGTCTGCCCCGAGCTGTTGCACAATGCTTGCAGTGTCGTCTGCGGCCAGCTGGACCCCCGTGGCTCCAGTGGCGAAAGGTGCGCCTTGAAAAATCTCATACTGGCTGAGGGCCTGTCGGGTGTCGCTGAAGTCAGGGTGGTCGATGACCCGAATGGGCTGATCTGGCCCTCCCAACTCGGACCAGTTGGTGACTTCACCCCGGAAGATGCGAACGAACTGTTCCGTTGTCAGACTCCCTGTAAAGGGATTATCGGCCCCCACGACGATGGCAATCTTCTCGCGGTTGATGGGCACTTCTGTAAATCCCTGGGCTTTTTCGGCGGCGGTGAGCGATCGCCCCAGGGCGGCCACATCTACCTCACCGGCCTGTAGCGCCCGCAAAGCATCATCAGTCCCGTTGGTGGCTACGGTGATGGTGGCATCGGGAAACTGGGTCTGAAAGCGCTCGACCAGGGCTTCATTAATCAAAGCCATGCTGCTGGAGCCATCGATCCGAATTTGCGTCTCAGCCGCCAGGGAGGACGGAATCTGAAAGTTGGGAATTGTCGAGACGGGAGGCTGTGCCCAGCGGAGTTCGGTTTGCAGAGAACGGGGAACAGAGCCTATGGCAAGGGGCACAATAACCAGCGGCAGCAATACATGGTGGGGGACGCCGTTCCGGGGGGACAGCATATCAGTACCTGTGGCTCGCAACGACGGGAGCTAGCCTAGCGAGAAAAGGTGGAAAAGTCGGGGAAGATTTCTGACCACCTTTGCGCAAAATGCCATCAGTCGGTATAATCCAGCACCAGCTCACCGGATTGCACCTTTTCATTGATCAGGGTGCGCACCAGCGTTAGCTCTTGAAAGGTTACTTTCCTGTCCCGATAGAGGGCTGCTGAAACGGCTTCCCGCTCGGATTTGGTCATGCCAATTTTATTTCTAGCTCACAAATTATCCTGCACTCAAAGTTGTATATTTTATTTTTTTTTTGTTATAAATCCGGGTGGCCCCTGGGCGACCCGAAAGGTGTTAAGGTTCATCGATTATAGCCCAGGCGTAAAATAAACCTTTGCTCGGTTGGCTGGTTGCTCCTGCAAATATCCTGCAAGCATTCTGAGTAAATTGGCACAATTAATTTCATATAAGAAAACCGGGGGAGGTGCGCTTGGCAGGGGAGAATGTCACGATAGAGGCGTACTCGATCGGGTCACCTGCCCCTTCACCGTGATTGAGAGTGGCTTCGATGCTGCAACTTCTCTTCAACTCCCTGCCGAAACCTCGGTCCATCCGGCTCCGCACCCTGCTGATTGGGGCCTTTGTCCTGCAAATAGTCAGTGTTGTCGGCATTGTGGGTTATCTGTCCTTCCGCAGCGGACAGGATGCGGTTGAAGACCTGGCCTATCAGCTAATGGAAGAAGCGGCAGGCCGGGTGCATAATCGCCTTGAAGATTACTTAGAGACGGCGCATCGCGTGCTTGCCTCGAACAAACAAATTCTAGAAAGCCAGTGGGTTGACCCGAATAACCTGGAATCACTGGAAAGCTTCTTTTTTGAAACCCTCCGTTTGCATGATCGCTTTGTGACACTGGGGTATGGCAGTGCCACGGGGGAAAGTATCCTGGTTGCCCGCGATCAGGATCTGGCGACGCCTACGGATAGAGGTTATCTGGTGGCGGTAACCCCTGACCCCCAGTCGCAGGAAAACCGCGCCTTTCGCCTGGATGACCAGGGTCGGCGGACGGATCTGATACAAACCGTTCAGAACTATGACCCGCGCCAGCTCATCTGGTATCAGACCGCCGTGGAGAGAGGGGGGGCTGGCTGGACACCTATCTCTCCGCTGGTACTCAAACCCATTCCCAGTACCCTCGCGGTGACGCCGGTCTATCAGCAACAACAGCTTAAAGGGGTTTTGTTTGCAACGGTTCCGCTAACTGAGATGAGTGCTTTTTTACAAGAGCTAGATTTTTCGCCAAACAGCCAGGTGTTTGTTATAGAGCGATCAGGCGATCTGGTGGCCACGTCAACCCTGGAACAAGCCTATACCGTGAAGGAAACATCCAGCCAGAGCCAATTAGTACGGGTGAACGCCCGTGATAGTCAGGATCCGCTCACCCAGGCTACAGCGCAGGCTTTGTTCGAACAATTTGAAACGGAACCCATCCCCGATCCGTTCCAGTTTAACTTCGTGGCCGATGCTCCATCAACGGGCAACCCGCGCCGCCGCCAGTCGTACTTCGCCACAGTTATCCCTTATTACGACGATCGCGGACTTGATTGGCTAATCGTCTCGGTCCTTCCGCGGTCAGACTTTGCTGCCCAAATTCATGAAAATCTACGTCAGACGATGATCCTGTGTGGGCTAGCGCTGGTGGGGGCGATCGCCCTCAGCCTCTGGATTGCCCGCAAAGTTACCCAGCCAGTTCTAGAACTGGAGAAGGCGACTCAGTCATTCGTTGTGGGGCGGTGGTATCCGGCTCCCCAGCCGACGCGCATTCAGGAAATTGCCTCATTGCGTCAGGCGTTTCACCAAATGGTTGTTGAGCTGCGGGAAGCGGCTTTGCTGCGCCAGAACTACGCCGAAGATTTGGAGCAGCGGGTGGCCGAGCAAACCGTTGCCTTGCAGGCAAGTGAGGCCAAACTCAAAGAAGCCCAGCGCATTGCCCAGGTGGGGAGTTGGGAGCTTGATGTGACCACGGGACAGATCACCTGGTCGGAGGAACTGTTTCACATTATGGGACTCGACCCGGCCCAGGCTGAACCCAGTTATGTTGCCCTTCTAAACATGGTGCCCCTCGAAGATCGGGGCAGGCTTCAGCAGGCGGTGGAAGCGGCGATCGCCCACGGCACCCCCTACATCGTCGAGCATCGCATTGTCCGTCCAGACGGTATCCGCCGCCATTTGGTAAGCCGGGGGGAAGCGGTTTTGGATCTCCATGGCCAAGTTATCAAACTGGTGGGTACGGCCAGCGATATTAGCGATCGCAAACGGACCGATGCGCTCATTTCCGAATCGGAAGCCCGCTATCGGGGGATTGTGGAAGATCAGACGGAACTAATCTGCCGGTTTCTGCCGGACGGTACCCTCACCTTTGTCAATTCCTCCTACTGCCGCTATTTCAATTGTTCTGAAGCCTCCCTTTTAGGCGCAAACTTCCTTGACCTGGTGCCCGGAGCCGACCGGGCCACCGTGGCGCAACTGCTGCAAGATTTAATGGCTCTGACGCCGGAAAATCCCACGGTAACTCAGGAGCATTCGGCCTTGACCGCGGATGGGCAGGTGGGGTGGCAGCAGTGGACAAATCGCGCCATTTTCGACGCTGATGGTCAGTTGGTAGAGTTTCAGGCGGTGGGGCGAGATATGAGCGATCGCTACCGTGTAGAAGCCGCCCTCCGTCAGAGTGAAGAGCGCTGGTCTCTGGCGATTGATGGCAGCAACGACGGCATTTGGGATCATAACCTGGTGACCAACGAACACTTTATTTCCCCCCGCTGCCTGGAGATTTTGGGATATCGCTACGAGGAAATTAACACCTTTGATAAATGGCTGGCCCAGGTTCATCCAGAGGATCAGGACTTTTTGAAAACCACCTTTCAAAAGTACCTTGATCACCAAACTTCTGCTTACAGCTGTGAATACCGGATGCGCTGTCAGGATGGCCATTACAAATGGGTATTAGCCAGGGGCAAGGCCCTTTGGGACGAAACAGGAAAGGCGGTGAGGGCAGTGGGTTCTTTAACCGACATCACCCTGCGCAAGCAGGCAGAACTGGCGCTACGGCAGGGCCAGGCCCAACTGCAGCTCATTACCGATTCTATCCACGGCTGCATTGCCTACGTCGATGCCTCCCGCCGCTATCGGTTTATCAACCGCACCTATGAAGCGTGGTTTGGCTATCCCAAAGCCGATATCCTGGGGCGCACCGTCGCCGAAGTCCTCGGCCCTGAAACCTACCAGCTTGTCCAGCAATATATCGAACGGGTGCTGACGGGTGAAACCGTCACCTACGAAGCCGAACTACCCTCCCTCGGAGGTCGCGATCGCTACGTTTCGGCGGTGATGGTGCCCGACCTGGATGACCAGAACAAAGTCCAGGGATACTATGTGCTGATTGTGGATATTAGCGATCGCAAACGAGCGGAAGTTGCCCTGGAGGAGACCAATCAGCAGCTCCAGGCCTTTCTTGATAACGCCCCCGCCGCCATTTGCATGTTTGATCGCAAGGGGTACTATCAGCGGGTGAACTTGAGATTCACCAACTTGTTCCAGCTTTCTGTATCTCAGATTGTCGGCCAGTCCTTCAAGGCGCTGTTTCCCGAAGCCACCGCTCGCCTGTTTGAGTCGCGTATCCAGCAGCTTGCCGAAACCAAACAGCCGCTAGAAATTGAGGATGAAATTGAAATTGCGGGTGATCGCCGCGTCTTTCGCTCCATCCTTTTCCCAGTCCTTCACCCCGATGAAGAAGAAGCACTGCCGGAGCGATTTTGGGCGATCGCCACCGACATTACCGAACGCAAGCAGGCGGAAATGCTGCTGCTGGAATCTGAACAAAAGTTTGCCACCGTATTCCACGCCAACCCCACCCCCGGCTGGATTGGCACCCTGGCGGAAGGCCGCATTTTGGAGCTGAACGAGGGCTTTTGCCGGTTCTATGGCTTACCGGCTGCTGAGCTGGTGGGCAAAACCTTCTCTGAACTGAGCCTGTGGGATAACCCTCAGGATTATCAGACGTTTCACGATACCCTGCAGACCCAGCGGCAGTTGCCCAACTTCGAGGTCACGCTGCGGACGCAATCGGGCGAACCTCGTACCGTGCTGATCTCTGCCAGCGTCAACTGGATCAACGGCCAGGACTGTGTGATTGGGGTGTTGAGCGATATTAGCGATCGCAAGCAGGCCGAGCTGCAGGTACAGCGCACCCTGGCCGAAAAAGAAATTCTACTGGAAGAAGTCTACCATCGCGTCAAAAATAACCTGCAGCTCATCCAAAGCATGCTGCGGATGCAGCATCGCCGCCTCGACAACCCGGAGGCCGCCCAAATCCTGCAAGAAAGCTGCAACCGGGTAATGGCCATTGGCCTGGTGCACGAAATTCTCTACCAGTCGGACAACCTGGCCCAAATAGACCTGGCCAACTACGTGCCCGCCATGGTGCAGCAAATCGTCGCCTCATTTCGTTCTATCGGGCTGCCCATCCACGTTGCCACCCAGGTGCAGTCGGTAATTGTGCCCATCAAAAAAGCAATTTGCTGTGGGCTGATTCTTAACGAATTGGTGACCAACGCCCTGAAGTATGCGTTTCCCGATGGCCAGGTCGGCGTAATTGAGGTGGAACTGACGGTCATCGAAGGACTCGGTCAGGACAGTATTAACCTGGTAGTCAGGGATAATGGAGTCGGGCTGCCAGCCGACCTGCCCCTTGCTGAACTGGATTCCCTGGGTCTTACCCTGGTCCAAGATTTTGTTCAGCAGCTTCGGGGTACGCTTGAGGTAAGTTCAGTCCAAGGAACTCGATTCTCCATCACGTTCCAGGTAAAACATGACGACACTGCCAGTTCCCGGTGAGACCATTCCCAAACGGGTGCGTATCCTCATCGTTGAAGACGAACGGGCCGTTGCCCGTGACCTGAAGGACAGCCTCGAACACCTGGGCTATCAGGTTCCCGCCATTGCCGGTTCCAGCGATGAGGCGATCGCCTCCGTCGAAGCCCACCGTCCCCACCTGGTGCTGATGGACATCGTGCTGGATGACAGTGAGCGTGACGGGGTCGAAACGGCTCAAGAAATTCGCGATCGCTTTGGCATCCCCGTCGTCTATCTCACGGCCCACGCCACCCCTTCGGTAGTGGAGCGGGTGCAGGAAACGGAGCCGTTTGGCTACTTGATTAAGCCCTTCCGCGAACCGGACCTGTGGGTGGCCATCGAAACCGCCCTCAAGCGCCACAGTTTGGAGAAAGTCCTCCATGAGCGGGAATCCTGGCTCTCCCGCATCTTGACCGACATGGGGGACGGCGTCATGGTGATTGACACCGAAACACGGGTGCGGTTCCTGAATCCCGTGGCCGAAACGCTAACCGGCTGGAGTCAGGCTCAGGCCCTCAATCAGCCCGTCCACCAGGTCTTTCAAATCATCGACCAGCAGACGCGATCGCCCCTCACCCCGTCCCTCAACCAGGTACTTAGCAGCGGTCAACCCCTCTACCTGGCCCTGGACACCCTGCTGATTTCTCGCAATGGGATGGAGGTGCCCATTGCCCAAAGCGCCGTCCCGCTGCGGGATCTCCGGGGGCGCATCACGGGGGGCATTCTGGTATTTCGCGATATCTGTGCCCTGCTGCTGGCCAACGAGCGCAATCTGGCGGTGGAGCGATCGCGGCAGCTCGAAGCCCAAATGCACGAATTGGAAGAACTCAATCGGCTAAAAGATGACTTTTTGAGCACCGTTTCCCACGAACTGCGCACCCCTCTGTCCAATATCAAGCTGGCCGTGCAGATGTTGTCCCTCACCCTGGATCAGCTGGGGCTGCTGCCGCCCGCTTCGGCCCATTCTGCCAGCCCAATTGTCAAGTACATCGACATTTTGCAAGCTGAAACCGACCGGGAGCTGCTGCTCATCAACGATTTGCTCGACATCCAGCGCGTTCAGGCCGATACCTACCCTGTCTGCTCTTCCCTGGTGCAGCTTCAAACCTGGATCCCCCACATTGTCGAGTCCTTTTCAATCCGCATGGAGGCCAACCACCAATCTTTCCAAATCAACATCCCCCCCGATATTCCTCCCCTGCAAACCGACTCCCATGTACTGGCCCGCATTGTTTCTGAGCTATTAAACAACGCCTGCAAATACACGCCCCCCGGTGAACAAATCGTGGTAAAGGTGCAGGGGCAGCCAGGCACGCCCCAAATTGCCGCCGACTGGATTCGGCTGGAGGTTTGCAACTCAGGGGTTTCCATCGAGCCAAGCGAGCAGAATCGCATCTTTGATGCCTTTTATCGATCGACTCGGAGCGATCGCTGGGCACAAAGCGGTACTGGGCTGGGCTTAGCTCTGGCCAAAAAATTCACTACCCTCATCGGTGGGCAAATCACCGTCAGCAGTCCACCCGGCTGGGTCTGTTTTCGCGTGATTTTGCCAGTCAACCAGGGACAATAGCCGCGCTCTCAGGAATTACCCCTATTGGCCCCGCCTGATGCACTGCATACAGACGTTGAATGCGGCAATGATGAGGGCAACTTCAACGACAATCTGAAGTGCCATCGGAGAAGCAATTAAGCCCGCCAGCACCAGCACCGAACCAACCAAAAGCGACACGATCAGGATGACCTCGTCATCAAATAGTTTTAGCCCGACCCAAAGGGTGCCAAAGCCAAGTATCCAAAAGATCCAATGGTTCATGGTTTTTCCATTACAACGCGGGAGGTTTCCTGCAGGAGCTTGGTGGGCACCTGCAGGATTTCACCTTGTTAAATCTGCGTCCCTTAGGGTTCTTCAACCGCGTAGATGGTGGTGGTGCCACTGACTTCGTTGGTGACCACCAGCAAAGGCATCTCGTTGGGGCTTTGGTCGGCGGGGATGAACAGTAGTCCTTCAGGGGCCAAATCTCCAGCGGTTCCTGCTTCTGGATCACCCGAAAAATCTCGGCCATTGACGTAGGACTGGAACTCTGGCTGTTCGGGGTTGGTGACGTCGTAAACCATGACGCCGCCGATGCGCTCCAGGCCAATGAAAGCGTAGGTGCGATCGCCCATTTGGCCAACGGCTACCCCTTCTGGTTCCGTGCCTTTGTCGTCACTGCGATCGTCAAAGGAACCATTTTCGTCGTTGGTGGAATTGAAGTCATCAGGGTACTCGGTGGCGGTAATTTGAGCGAACTGGTTGCCGCTATCAAACACCAGGTTGCCCGCCGTGTCCCAGATGGAGAACGACCGTGCCCCGTAGGCATAGAGTTCGTCGTAGTCTCCATCTCCATCGGTGTCGCCCATGGTGTTCATAATCTTCAGGCGACCCAGCACTGCCTCACTCTGGAGTTCGGCGGCATTCGGAAAGACCATGGGGTCAAGGGTGATATCGGCGATGCGGCTTTCTTCGTTGAACAGATCGCCCTCTTCCAGCCCCTCAATTTCGTCATCCCCCGTGGGCCGCAGGCGGGAGTCGCCCTCGTTAGCGGAGATGATGTAGGTCATGCCGTTGACGGTGTAGGTGGCGATCGCATCCGGCTGATAAACCCCATACAGGTTGTCATAGGTGGCCAGATTGATGGTGCCGTCTTCGTTGCTAGCGTCCAGGCTATTCTCTGGCAAACTGTAATCCTTAAAGCCCAGGCCAACGATGGCTGTCACTTCCCCGGCTTCTAAGTCCACCACCCCCAGGGCATTGTTTTCTTGAAGCGTTACCCAGGCTGTGGTCGAGTCGGGCGACACCGCGATGTACTCCGGCTCCAAATCCTGGGCTACTGTGGCGTTCTGGCCAAAGATGCGCACGCTATCGTCCAGGGTCTGGTCGTTGAATTGAGTGAAACCAGCCGTGGTGACGGTGGCGTTTTCGACCCCTGCCGCAAGGTCAATGATGCTCACTGAGCCTTCCGGGTCGATGGAGTAGTCTTCGCTGGGTTCGCCTTCGTTGGCCACCAGCACTTTGCTGCCGTCAGGAGTGAAGGTCACCATGTCGGGCAGTGCCCCCACGGTCACGCTGTTGAGGATCTCGCCATCGGCATCGAAGAAGATGACCTGCCCCAAATCCTGGGCGCTTTCGCCCTCCACCGCTGCGGCCAGCACGCCATCACGGAAGGCGACGCTGTTCACTCCGTGCTCCAGGCCAATGCTGGTGAGCAGAGTGGGATTGCTGGGGTCGGTGATGTCTAGAATATCGATGGTGTTAGCGTCGGCATTGGTAACAAACAGCCGCTGAGTTTCTGGGTCGTAGGCTGCAATTTCTGCTGCGCTGCCGTCAAAAATGCCGGAGCTGTAGCGCCCTATGGGGGTCAGGCTCACCTGGGCCTGGGCTATTGGGGCGGCACTCAGCAGCAGCAAGGACGAGATGCCTAATCCGAACAGAGACTTAATGTTCATGGGATGACTCACTCCTCTAACCGTTGACCAAATCATCTGCGATCATAAATCCTATTGCCGCTGTTTTTGGGGCTGGTATTTTCAGAAATTTTTCGGGAGGTATTTGACAAAACCAGATTTCCGTGGGCATAATGGAAATCGCCCTACAAAACGTGGGGTGAGCACCTAGATCTCAGGGGACTGTAGTTCAATTGGTTAGAGCACCGCCCTGTCACGGCGGAAGTTGCGGGTTCGAGCCCCGTCAGTCCCGTTCTAAAATTCAAGATTTTATGACTTGGCGCTTTAGTAAGGGCGGTTTTGGCTTGGCGATCGCCCCCAAAATTAGCCGCACTCGATTCGGTTAGCATCAGCGCCAATTTCCTACCAACATATGGCGTTACGCTTTCGCGTTAGGACATTCAAGAGGTGTGGAGCCCCCGCGTCGCGGGGGCTCCACACTCAAAGCTTAGTAGCCGCTGACTGAACCTACCTGAGGGCCTCGGCGCGGTTGCAATGGCTGCAGACCGCTTGGCCTTTAATCGAGGTGGCTGTCGCCAGTGGCCTGGTCATCGACCTAACCGAGGGAAGCGGGCTAGTTTGCTTTTTCACACAAAAGAGGCTAAAAGCCTTGATATGTGAAGGATGGAGCTAAGCGGATTCGAACCGCTGACTT
>JAYKGU010000131.1:0-18052 GCA_035285585.1 Synechococcales cyanobacterium | reverse complement strand
ATCGTGATCCCTAACGACAAGCTGCTGTCCGTCATTTCCGAACAAACCCCCGTGCAGGAAGCCTTTCGGGTGGCAGACGACATCCTCCGCCAGGGGGTGCAGGGCATCTCTGACATCATTACGGTGCCGGGGCTGGTGAATGTGGACTTTGCCGACGTGCGGGCGGTGATGGCGGATGCCG
Source organism: Synechococcales cyanobacterium (assembly GCA_035285585.1). GTDB lineage: Bacteria > Cyanobacteriota > Cyanobacteriia > CAKZMO01 > CAKZMO01 > JAYKGU01. Next base: position 17,871 of record JAYKGU010000131.1, on the reverse strand, counting down.
GGTCAGCCCTCATGGGGATTGGCGTGGGATCGGGCAAGTCGCGATCGCGGGAAGCTGCCATCACGGCCATCTCCTCACCTCTGCTGGAATCCTCTATTGATGGGGCCAAAGGGGTCGTCTTTAACATCACGGGGGGCAGCGACCTCACCCTCCACGAGGTCAACGCTGCCGCCGAAATCATTTACGAAGCGGTTGATCCCAACGCCAACATTATCTTCGGAGCGGTTCTGGACGATCGCCTCCAGGGCGAAGTCCGCATCACGGTAATCGCCACCGGCTTCAGCCCCGAAGCCCCTGTGCAGCCTGCCCCCACCACCGCGCGGGTGGCTCCCCTGAAGCGCCCGGTTGCGCCCCCGCCCATCAGCCCGCCCATTGCCGAACCGCCACCCAAGCCAGGGCTGGATATCCCAGAATTTCTGCAGCGCCGCCGCCCCAACCGCTAGAGATAGGTGCTCAAGTGCGATTGCCTTCTCTGTAGGGTCTTGGGTAGGGCCCCGGCAGTGCCAGGCCCCTACCCAAGAAAACGGTTCACGAGTGTCCAATCTGCAAACTGTCTGGCCCTGGCAAATTCAGGCGGAATCGATGGCGCTCGGGGTGTGGATTTGATAATATAGCGGACAATTTTCCCTCCGTGTTATCAACCCCCAGCCGTATCATTATGTCAGTCGAGTTCCAGCCCACCGCCAGCCCAACCCCGCACTTTTATTACTTTGCCTACGGTTCCTGCATGTGTCCGGTGGATCTGAAGCGATCCCTGGGCGAAAAAATGCATCCCTACGTAATCGGGCCTGCCCTTTTGCAGGGGTACCGCCTGGGGTTCTTTCGCAAATCTCGGAGGCGCAACTGTGGGGTGCTGGACATTGTGACAGATCCGCAGAGTACCGTTCAAGGCGTGCTCTATCACCTGCCCTGGAGCTTTAGCGATCGCCTCGATGAACGGGAAGAGGGCTACCGCCACGAAACCATCAGCGTGTGGTGTGGCGATCGCGTCTACCCTGGAGTTCGCACCTACACGGTGATCGAGAAGCACGACACCGAACACGCCCCCAACGACTGGTACTTCAACATCGTGCTGCGGGGGGCAATCACCTGCGGGCTACCAGAGCAGTACTGCTGGCAGCTCTTTCACCACATGCACCAGCTCCAGCAGCGAGAGCTAGGCACCCCCAGATCTGCTTGAATCAGCCTGAGCCGCAAGCCTAAGTCTTCTGTCCGACCTGCTCGGCCCCATTGGTGTCGGCCTCCTGGAGGGGAGCGCCCGCATCCTCAGAGGGGAGAGTCTCAGCGTCTGGATTTTCTGGATCAGCGTCTCCCTCGCCCGCTTCCGTCGCTTCGGGCAGCTCGATGATGGCGTCGGGCATTTCTTCTTTGAGGATGGCCAGTTCCTCCTCGTCCATGAGGTTGCGAATCTGCTGCCAGTTGATATTGCCCCGTGAGTCCAGATTTACCTGGATGGCCTCCAGTCGCCGCTCATCCACCACCAGGGGATCGAGCACCTGACAGTTGAAGCTCTCGCCCGGCGTGTTGACTCGATAGGTGCCGCCGCAGTCAATGGCGAGCGATCGCCCAAACTCGTTGACAATTTCTTCTTGAAAAATGCGCTCCAGCTCTGTCAGGTTGAGCATACTCCTGGAGTTGGGAACGCGCCACTCGACGCTGCCCTGGTCGTCTAGCTGGGTGACGCGGATGAGAAATGCCTTCTCCTCGTCCAGCTTCCCCAGACAGGGAAAGGATGCCTCCGCCACCGGTTCAACCTCAAGGGGGCAGACCACCTCCGTGACCGGAACTTCGCTCTGCTGGGTTAGCTCCTGGTGGATGATTTGGGCGATCGCGTCGGTATCGAGTCGGGGGGAGCAGCCGCTGGCGATCGCCGCTGCGCCCAGAATTAATCCAGCAATCCGGAAAGGATGGAACTTCATTGCAAAATTGTCAACGGCGAGGGGGCAGAATTAGAAGATACTAGCGTTTAACCTATCGAGTGAGCGTAAAGTCCAGGTTAAGACCAAACCATGACGCCAGCAACCCCAGAGCCTGTGTTTACGGTGGCAGACGAGGGCCACATTGAGATCTTGCTGCCCCTGGTACAGGGATTCTACGGGATCTTTGATTACCCGTTTGATGCCAGCGAGATGCAAGCAGTGCTGCTGCCCCTGCTGCGCGATGCCACGCTGGGCTGTGTGCTGCTGATTCAAATAGGCCCAACCCCCGTGGGCTATCTCATTCTCACGTTTGGCTACAGCCTGGAGAGTCGCGGGCGAGATGCAATTCTCGACGAGTTTTTTGTTCAGGAGGCGTATCAGGGGCAGGGGATAGGAACGGTGGCGATCGCCCACCTGCTCAACCACCTCGCGCCCCAGTTGGGCATCAAGATGATTTACCTCGTGGTAGAGCGCTCCAACCTGAGAGCCTGCAAGTTCTACAGCCGGTTGGGATTTGTCGCCCAAGACCGTATTCTGATGGCGGCACAGGCGGCAGATCTGCTGTAGGTTGGGTAGAGCGCTAGCGAAACCCAACGTAACCCTCGCTGGTGTTGGGTTTCGCTTCGCTCAACGCCAACCTACATTAAAGCTTTTGTCAGTCAATCAGGTGGGGAAATGTCCGCCAATCTCAGTGGTGGCGTGGGAAGATAGATATCAGACCGATTGACAGGAGTAGAGCTGTGACCCAGGATCTTCAGGACTTCATCAGCGGCTACATTGCCGCAATTCACCAGCGATTTGATGAAGCCGTTACCCTCGACCAGAAATCCATTACCGAGGCCGATCGCGCCTTTTTCGACGGGGTCACCTTTTGCTACCAGGACGCCCTGAAAATTCTCAAGCAGGAGCTAGAGGCGCGGGGATATGACTCCGAGGTTTTTGAGCCGATTGTTCCCGAAAAGCCCGAATCCAATCGAGTGGAAATTCCGTTACCAAAGGTCGATCGCGAGATTTTATAAAATCAGGACAGCAACTATGTTTGACCTCATTAACGCCTGGCTGGGACGGCACCCCGAAAAGATGACCGCCCACGTGGAAATTTACACCTGGCAGACCTGTCCCTACTGCATTCGCGCCAAGCTACTGCTGGGCTGGAAAGGCGTCAACTTCACGGAATACAAAATCGATGGCGACGGAGCTGCCCGGGCCAAGATGGCCGAACGGGCCAACGGGCGGCGCACCGTCCCCCAAATTTTCATCAACGACCGCCACATTGGCGGCTGCGACGATCTCCACGCCCTGGATCGGCAGGGCGAGCTAGACCCGCTGCTAATGCAGCAAGCATAACCCCCCATCCACCAATCCATCCATCTCCAGCTCCAACATTTAGCCAAACACCGTAATATCCGCTGCCGTCAAATTCAAGCCCGCATCCAGAGTGGCGATCCTCACCTGCCGCTGGGAGCGGGAACCATCGGGGTCGAAGAATAAAGCCCCGGTATCCTGGTTGTAAATAACCCGCTGGCCGCGACGGGAGGCCGATGGGCCGATGGTGAACTGGCGACTTTCCAGCCGACCCCGCTCCAGATTGCTGCGGAAGCCCTGCCGGGAGAGGGCGATGAGGTCTTCCCCCACGGCAAAGTCCTGGATGCGATCTGGGCCATCTCCTGGATGATCAAAGGAGAAGCGATCGCTCCCCACTCCACCAAAGAGTTCATCCCGCCCACTGCCGCCCGTCAGGCGATCGTTACCGTCGCCGCCTTCGAGGCGATCGCTGCCATCCCCGCCCAACAGGCGATCGTTGCCCCCCAGGCCGATCAGGGTATCATTCCCGTCTTCGCCCGAAAGAACATTTCGCCCCTCATTGCCCACCAGGCGATTAGCCAGACTGTTACCGGTGCCGTTGAGGTTGCTATTTCCCTGCAGCTCCAGGTTCTCCACATGGTCGGTGAGGGTGTAGCGCAGGCTGGACAGCACCGTGTCGTTGCCGCCGCCTGCCTGCTCAATCACCTCGTCTATCCTGCCGCTGATGACGTAGGTGTCGTTGCCGCCCTCACCTTCGAGGCGATCGCGTCCCGCCCCGCCCTCTAACCGATCCCGCCCTGCGCCGCCCCGGAGAATATCATCGCCGCCGCCGCCATTGAGCGTATCGTTGGCTCCCTCACCGTTGAGGGTATCGCCGCCGCTGCCGCCGCTGAGGGTATCCCGCCCCCCGCCGCCGCTGAGGGTGTCATTGCCGCCGCCGCCCTCCAACCCGTCATTGCCCCCCTCGCCCATGAGGGTGTCGTTTTCAATGCCGCCATCGAGGGTGTCGTTGCCGCCGCCGCCCAGTAGGGTATCGCTGCCGCCGCCGCCTTCCAGGATATCGTCATTGCCCTGGCCTTCGAGGCGATCGCTGTCCTGCTCGCCCCGCAGAATGTCGTTGCCATTGCCCCCCAGCAGATCGTCCCGCCCCGAGCCGCCGCTGAGGATGTCGTCTCCAGCTTCGCCCTCCAGCAGGTCGTTATCGCTGCCGCCCCGCAGCCTGTCGTTGTCGTTCCCGCCGCGCAGGGTATCATTTCCGGCATCGCCATTGAGGATGTCGTCTCCAGCCTCGCCCTCCAACAGGTCGTTATCGTTGCCGCCCCGCAGCTTGTCGTTGTTATCTCCGCCAAAGAGGGTGTCCCGGCCATCGTCGCCCTGCAGGATGTCTAGCCCATCACCGCCAGAGAGTTCATCGTTACCCTGGTCGCCCCGCAGCCTGTCGTTGCCTCGCTGCCCGGTGAGTTCGTCGTCGCCCTCACCACCCCGCACATCGTCGCTGCCGTCGCCGCCATCAAGGGTGTCGTTGCCCTCACCACCCCGCAGTCGATCGTCGCCATCGCCGCCGTCTAGCTCGTCGTTGCCCTCATCGCCATTCAGCTCGTCGCTGCCATCGTCGCCGCGTAGCTCGTCATCCCCGTCACCGCCGTCTAGCTCATCGGGGCCATCCTCGCCCCGCAGCTCATCGTTCCCCTCATCGCCGAAGAGGTCATCCTCCCCGTCGCCGCCCCGCAGGCGATCGCTCCCCTCGCCCCCCGTGAGCCGGTCTTTCCCCTCATCACCGATGAGTTCGTCGTCCCCCGTGTCGCCCACCAGCACGTCGTCGCCCTGGTCGCCCTCCACCCGGTCGTCGCCTTCGCCGCCAATCAGGGCATCGTCATCTTCTAACCCAAAGATAAAGTCATCGCCCTCCAGGCCCGTAATAGTATCGGGTTCGGGGGTTCCTTCCAGGGTGTCTCGGTCGTTGGTTCCGCGAATTGATGCCACAGCAGCACCTCTCAAGAGCAGTTAAGGTCAGGACAGCCAGCGATCGCCCGGACGTTTTTGGAAAAAGTTGCAGCCCGCAACAGCCGCAATCTCAGCCCGAACGATTTTTTTGGGGTCATTCTTGCAAAATTTTCCCTACTATACGCTATGTGTGGCGTAGTTGGGGGACTAGCTCAATTTCTTTGTCAATTTTCTACGACCGGTGAATGCGTTGGGCCAGGCGCTGCCGCAGCAGCTCAACCTCAGGGAGCTGGAGCTGGAGGGCGATCGCCCCAAAAAGCCCCAGACCTACACTGCCAGCAACACCGAGTTGAACCAACTGCACCAGCAGCCCTTCTGTTCCGAGCACCTGCTCCAGTCCCCAGCGAGTGGCCCAGCAGCCCAACCCAGCGACGATGCTTGCGCCAGTCAGTGCCGCGATCGGAGCATTCCACGACCGCCAGGGCAGGCCATAGAGTTTGCGATCCAGCAGCCAGAGCAGCAAAAGCATCGAAATCAGATTAACACCAACGGTGGCCAGGACTAAGCCCGGTGCCCCAAAAAGATTTACCAGCAGGTAGTCCAGCAGGGCATTGAGAAAAATGTTGAAGATGCTGATGCGAAAGGGCGTATCCCCATCCCCCAGACCATAAAACACCCGCACCAGCACATCTCGCCCCAGGTAAACAAACATGCCAATGCCGTAAGCCACCAGCAACGAGGCCACCAGTTGGGACGCCTCCTGGTCGAAGGCGAAGCGCTCGTACACCACTCGCACGGTGGGAAACGCCAGGGTAACCAGGAGGGCGCTGAGGGGCAGCATGGTGATGGCCGTGAGGATGAGGCCCTGGCGGATGCGGTCCTTCAGCTCGTCCCAGTCGTTGGGGTCAGCCAGGCGGGAAAAGACCGGCAGCAGCGGCACCAGAATCACATTGGAAATAATGCCCAGGGGCGTCTGTACCAGCAGGTTCGCATAGCTGAGGGCGGCAGCCGCCTGGGGGATAAAGGAGGCAAAGAACAGATCGGTATAGACATTGATATGCATCATGCCTGAGGAAAAGGTGGCAGGCCCCATCACCTTGAGCACATCCCGCACCCCTGGACGGTTGAACTCAAATCGAGGACGCAGCTTCCCCAGCCCCAGCCGCCAGAGCAGGGGCACCTGGGCCAGCCACTGCACGATCGCCCCCGCCAGAGTAGTCCAGGCCAGCACAATGCCCCCCAGAACGGCGTATTGGGGGTCAATAATGTCGCCCCCCAGAACCCTGACCAGAATGCCCAGCCCCAGAAGAACGGCGCTGCTGGAGAACAGGGGGCTGATGGAGGGCAGCCAGAACTGATTGGCGGCGTTGAGGGTGCCAAAGCCGATGCCAATCAATCCAGCGAATAGGGCCATGGGGGACATGATGCGGAGTTGCTGGATGGCGATCGCCCGAATATCGACCCCCTCTACTCGCGTTTGGCTCAAGCCAGGAGCCACCAGATCAATTAAATGATCGGCAAACAGGAAAATGAAAATCGTCACCAGCAGCAGCGCCCCGCTCACCAGGGTGGTCATGGTTTCCACCAGCGGCTCCACCTCCTCCTGGCGGCGCTTTGACAGGGCGCTGACCATGGCGCTGTGGAAGGGGCCATTGATGCCCCCCAGGAGAATGAGCAGAAACCCCGGAATCACATAGGCGTAGTTGTAGGCATCTACCGCAGGCCCCACGCCAAAGGCCGCAGCGATCGCCTGCTGGCGCACCAATCCGAATAGTTTACTGATCAGGGTGGCGATCGCCACGATGCCAGCAATGCTGGCCAGCGACCGGGACGGTTTTTTGGCTTCAGACACGGCAGTGAGACCGCAAGGCAGGAAAGGGCTTCCTTAATTTACAGTAGTTAGTCCGCCTGCGGGAAATCGGCGTCTGGAATCGTTTTGGGTAGGAAAAAGTAAAAAGTTGCACCGCCATCGAGAACACCCGTGGCCCAGATCTGGCCGCCGTGGCGATGAATGATGCGGCGGGCGCTGGCCAGACCAATGCCGCTGCCCCTGAACTCTTCATCACTGTGCAGCCGCTGGAACATGGCAAAGATGCGATCGCCCTCACTGTTGCTAAAGCCAATGCCATTGTCCTGGATAAAAAAGACGGTGCGATCGCCCAGATCTTCGCTGCCGATGAGAATCTCCGCTGGATCGCGGGGTTGGGTATAGGTCACGGCGTTTTCGATGAGGTTTTGCCACACCCGCTGAAGCAGGGAGCGATCGCCCATCACCGTGGGCAGGGGGGCAATTTGCCAGCGGATATTACGTTGCGGCTGCTCCTGGGTCACCTGTTGCCGGAGGGTTTGCACCAGTTGATCCATGTCCACCGGCGTGGGCTGCATGGGGATGCGCCCCGTGCGCGAGTAGTCCAGTAAATCGTCGATCATGCGGCTGGCCTGCTGGATGAGGCGGGAGATGCGCCGCAGGTAGTCTTGAATGGTGTCCCCAGCGCCCAGCGAAGACAGCTCTTCCGTCAGCAAATCGATGAAGCCGCCGAGTCGTCGAATGGGCGATCGCAGGTCGTGGGACAGCGAATAGGCCAGCAGTTCCAGCTCTTGATTGGTGGCTTCGAGCTGGGTGGTGCGGTTTTGCACCCGCGATTCCAGCTCGGTGGTGAAGCGCTGGATGGCGATCGCCGCCTCTTTTCTCTCGGTGATATTCCGCACCAGCCCGTCGATCACCACTTGCCTGTTTTGCTCAATCGTAGTTTCGCTAATTTGCGCCCAGATGCTTCGCCCATCGGGACAGTGGAGTAACTGCTCGCGATCGCGCCGTCCCGCCGGTGACTGACGGGTTGGATCAAAGCCAAACCTTTCACGAAAAAAGGTTTCCGCCTCGGCAAACGAGCGCAGCCCCAGGAGGGACAAAAATCCGTCGTTGACTTCCAGCAGTTGACCGTCTGGCCGCGCTCGAAACACCCCCACCTCAAGCTGATTGAGTAAAAACCGCAGCCGGATATCCAGTTCCTCGGCGCGGCGACGGGTTTGGCTGTTGGCCCAGGTGATGCGGACCGTTTGCGACAGCCGAATCAGATGGCGGGGGGACTTGATCACATAGTCGTCCAGCCCCGACTTCATGGCTTCAACCGCCACTTCCTGGCTGCCAGAGGCGGTGAACATAACGACGGGAATGAACGGATCCAGGGCTTTGACCCGGCGCAGCACCTCCAGCCCCGTGCTCCAGTTGAGTTCGTAGTCGGTGATGACCAGGTCGAAGGATGGGCTGGCGATCGCCCCCTCAAAGCCTTCCCGCTCCCCCACTTCGCAGATTTCCAAATTGGGAAAGCTCCGGTGCAGTTCGCGAGTCACGAGCTGGCGATCGGCGGGATTGTCGTCAATGAGTAAGATGTGGCGCAAAGGAGGATCAACCGGAGCCATGAATAGCAGGCAGGCGTGACAGATTACCTATAGTATCGACGGTATCAGCTCAGGACAGGGCAAAGAGCTTTCCTAAGAGGTATTCTGGTTCTGCCGCTTGAGGACTAAGGAGATTTTGGAAAATGACCTTGCCAGACGACGTAAGGGCAAATAGCCATTTGCCCTTACCGACCGTTTAACCGAAGGTAATTTTTTCCCTGGAAATCTCCTAAGCCATGAGCAGGTCGGGAAACTGGTTGAGCTTTAGCCAGTAGGAATCAATCATTTTGACCATCTGATTTAGAGCACTCAGGTTGACGGGTTTGACTAGATAGGAATTAGCCCCCAGTTCGAAGGCCAGATTGACATCGGTGTCTTGGCGTGAAGAGGTAAGAACAATAACCGGAATGCGCTTGAGCACGGGCTGGTCCCGCAGCCAACCCAGTACCTCCAGCCCACTCCGACGGGGCAGCTTCAGATCCAGCAATATCAGGGCCGGTAGGGGATGCTGGTGGCGATCGCCATATTCCTGGTGCCCCGTTAGATAAGCCACCGCCTGATCGCCGTCATGCACGATGTGAATGCGATCGCCCAAACTGGCCTGCCGGAAGGCCCGCCGGATGAACACAATATCACTTGCATTGTCCTCGACAACTAAAATTCCATATTCACTTAAGTCCATCATGTCAATCTATCGGCTAAGTTGAGCGGCGGCTAGCACTCTCCGCATCCCCACCAAGATCTCTCGCCCGTCCGCTCCAACGTTTTGTTAGACCGCGCTTCCGCGACAAGTTCACGATTTCCCTACCGCTTTCTGCTTCCTTCTTGCGTAGGTCTGCAAAGATTGCGTCAAGATCGTAGTTGAAGGACTTGGCATACTCTTCGCGGATTTGGTGGATCTCTTCGACAATCTCATCTGTCCACATGACCTAATCTCCCATCAGTTCGTTGGGTGTACAAAGGATAGGCAGCACATAGCCGAAATCTAGACTAATCTCCGCCAACTTTCCCTGGATTTGGGCATTGGCGATATGTTTGCAATTCTAGGTTAGCAGATAATCCATGCCGTGTATGGTAGCAGCGGCAATGTGAATCGCGTCCACCTTCGCTTTTGGAGGAAGGCTACTTCGAGCGAGAAATTGTGCAGCTAAATCTTGTACCGCCTGGTTTAATGCCAGCAAGGGAAAATTACGCAGAATCTCCAGTCGTTGAGCAGCAATCTCCACGTCCCCCTGGGCCACTTCATCTAGAACAGCCTCCGAGGTGTAAAGAATGAAAGTGTTTCGGCGAAATTCCCACCAATCCTTGGTTATCTCCATATTTGCAGCCAGGATCAGGTTTTTGGTTGACCTAGCAGTAAGGTATCCCAAGATACTGGTTTCAATGTAGACAGTCTCGCTCATATTTATTTAACTCACGACCACATTCTACTCAGTACCAGGATCGGGGGCTTTGAGCAGCTCAATCCAAAATTGACTGCCGGATTTACCGTCTGACTCGACCCCCACGCTGCCGCCCATGCGCTCGATGCCGCGTTGCACAATTGCTAACCCAATGCCGGTGCCGGGGTAAGCTTCGACCCCGTGAAGCCGCTCAAACGGACGGAAAATGCGCTCTTGATAGACGGGAGCGATTCCAATGCCATTGTCTTCAATCCAAAGGCGGATAAATGGATCCCGCTCTTCTGCCCAAATACGAATGGTGGGAGGTTGGTCGGGGTCGACGAATTTAATGGCATTGGCGATCAAATTTGTGAGCACCTGCTGCAACACATTCCGCTGGGCCAGCACACTGGGTAATGGCACAACGGACACCTGGGGCTGCCGCTGCCGCAAAGCCGGATCCAGGGTTTCTATGGCGCTGTCTATCACAGCGGCCACGGAGACAGGAACCAACTGCACATCTCGCCGCCCCAGCCGACTGTAGGCCAGCAAATCTTGAATCAGGGCATCCAGCCGGGAAGCTGAGTTGATCAGCATTTGCGCGTATTCTTTGCCGGTTTCATCCAGGCGATCGCCATAGTCTTCTTGAAAGATCCGGGCAAACCCTTCAATCGCCCGCAGCGGTGCCCGCAGGTCGTGGGAGACCGAATAGGCAAAGGCTTCTAGCTCCTGGTTGGCATCCACAAGCTGCTGGGTGCGCTCCTCCACCCGGCGCTCCAGGCTAGCGTTCACCTGGCGAATTTCCTGCTCTGTGCGGTGGCGGGCAATGGTGGCGGAAAGGATATTGGCGATCGCCAGCAGGAAATTTACGTCATTTTCTGTAAAGCGGCGCTGGGAGCGGCTATGAACCCCTAACACGCCAAACGGCTGGTGCTCTGAGCCTCGGATCGGTGTGCTCATGCCGCTGACGACCCCATGGTCGGTAAGCAGGGGCGGCCCGCTAAACCGGGTTTCGGTGGCGAGGTTTTCCACGATCACGGGTTCCTGGGAGAGCAGCGTGTAGCCTGCCTGCGAGGTGCGATCGCTCCCCACCACCGCCTGCCCCACCAGCCCCAACTGCCAGCCCACCCCCGACCGCAGCAGCAGCTCCTTACTGTCTGGTAATAGCTCCAGCACCTTGCAGTATTCAACCTTGAGCACTTTGGCCACCTGGGCCGTTACCCGAGCGAGAAACTGATCCAGATCGTCGCTGACCAGGGCCTGCTGACCCAGATGGGCGATCGCCGCCTGCTGGGCTACCCGTTCCGCCAGCATCTGCTCGGTGCGCTTGCGCTCGGTGATTTCTTCGCAAACGGTGCTGATGCCAACGACGCGATCGCCCTCCTTCAGTGGCAAGAAATGCTCCAGCCAGATGCGGGGCACCCCCGGCTGGGCAGGGGTTTCGCCGCGAATTTCCACGTTGAGCAGGGGTTCTCCCGTCTCAAAAATAGGCAACAGCAGCCGTTCGGCAGGATCAGCCAGGTCGGGCAGCAGCTCCCGCACTGTCCGGCCCAGGTGCTCTTCGACGGAAAAGCCATTCATCTCGGCCAGCCGCTCGTTGATGCGCACAAAGCGCAAATCGGGGTCAAGCACGTTCAGCCCGATGGGAGCAGAGCGGTAAATGGTTTCAATCTCAGTGAGTTGCCGCTGCAGCACCGCCCGACTTTCCTCTAACTCCTCCTCCAGTCGCCTGCGCTGGGTGATATCGACCGCCACCCCCGTCAGCCCCACCCACTGCCCCTGGGCATCAAACCGGGCACGCCCGCTCTCTTCCACAGTGAGCACCCGACCCATTGGGCAAAACACGCGGTAAATGGTCCGGTAGGTGCTGTGCTCTGGGGTAAGGCTGTGTACCAGGGTCAGCAGGCGATCGCGATCGTCGGGATGCACCCGCTGAAAGTAGGCTTTCCCGGTCTCCTGCGCGGCCACTTCTTCGGGCACACCCAGGACAGGCCCACCAAAGGCCGACCGTTTGATGATATCGGTGCTGCGCTCCCATTCAAAGGTAAACATCCCTTCCCTTCCATTACTCAGGTCTTGGCGGGCGATCGCCCAGCATTTTGTCAAGCGTAATCTCTGAGGAGAATTTTCGTGGGATTTTCCTTAGAAAATAAAACTAATGTAACTTTAAGGCGACAGCCGTGCTTTTTTAGCCCGGTTCTCTTTGTACCAGATGGCTACGGCGGGGCACCACTCCTCAAACCGCAAGTATAGGAGTTCGCAGAACTTTTGGGCCTCTAGCTGGGCGTCTTTTTTCCAGCGCAAATCCAACAGATGCATGAGGCTACGGGTGTTGCAGCTTAACACAAAGTTTTGCCGCGCATCAAAGGGAATCAGGCCACGGGCATGCTCTTCGGCCAGCCCTTCCTGAATGCGCTGGCGATAGCGCCTGCAGGCCTCCAGGCACCACTGTAAATCTGCCTCCCGCTGCTCGACGGTGTACTCATATTTCTTCCCCTGACGGTTGTCGTATTGCCCAACGGGACGCAGGTAGAAGACCTCTTCAATGTCGCGCTTACCATCGGCGACATCCACAATGCGCTGACCGGTATAGCGGAACGAGTTGTGAACAACAACGCCATTTGCTACGAAATTGTGCCAAGGAGCTTCTACTTCCAGGTCGTAAGTCATTTGTAGGCCCAAATACTCTATGCGAATAATCTTGAGAGCATGAGCCTTGAGCTTTCGCCCCTTTGGTTTTGGCCTTGGCTGCCAGTGATGAGGGTCAGTAATTGGCTGAAAACTCTGAGAAAATTCAGCTTCGAGGTGGTTTTGATGAATGAACTCATGGCAGCTCTTGCAAAGGCTAACTAGATTGTCGAATTCATAGGCAAGAGATTCATCAGCAAACACGGGAACTAAATGGTGTGCGTGGAGCTTCCCACCCCGGATACCGCACCGCTGACAAGTGTAGTCGAACTTTTCATGGACTTGTGGAGATATTTGTCGAGTCCATGCCCCGATTAGCTCGTGCTGGTCAGATGTGCCTCCCTTCCAAAAATTAGATTCAGTACCGCGCCTGGTATAAAGGACTGCATTTTCACGACGTTTTTCAAGATCGCTGGAAGATAAAGCCAGCTTGTATCCTGGCCTGTTTTTATTCCAAGGAGTAAAATCTGGCTGAAAAGGTGTTGGACGTTTATTTAGTGAAAGACCAAATTTGTAGACCCACTTTTTGATCGCCTCTACAGAACATCCTGCTGCTTCAGCCATTTGGTCGGCATAAAGACCTTTTTGGAGCTGCCCTTCTAGCCACTGCCTATCTCTATACAAGGCGTTTGGATTGTAGTTCCAAGGCTTTTGACTTGCTTGGAATTGAGTATTATTTGAATTAAGCTCTAGACCTAGTCGTTTTGCCCAGTCTCGAACGGTAGTTTCTGAACATTCAGCCTTATTAGCAATTTCATGGGTCGAAAGTCCTGACTCAATCTGCTGAGCCAACCACGCTTTATCTCGGTAAACACCTCTGCCAGCCGCTACAATACCGTTCGCTAATACGCTACAGGTTTTTGCCATAGATAGCACTTCACCATTGGCAGTCGTTTCCAAGCCGACAGCATCTCCCATTGTCTGCCAACCAGTCGTGGTGAGCAGGCGGTGATTGGTTGTGCAGTCTAGCGTCTTGCCATCTTCGAGGGTCAATCGATACACAGGCTGAAGCCCACTGCACATAACCTCTCGAATATGGCTAGTCTCAAAGCAACCTGTCTCTTCATTTAGAACCCGCAGGGGCATGGCCTTTAGGCGTTTCTTGCAGTCGCGTCGATATTGCCCTGGTGGTTCTCCGTTTCGTCCTTTAATGGTGCGATCGCGCACTGCTTTCTCGCCATTTGCCCAAAGATCGTATAGTTCAGAAATCTTAATCTTTCTCAGTGCCCCGGAAGCTTTGACAAACGTAATTTCAGTATCACTGGCGAGGCATTGAACATCGAAGCTGACGCCCACGCGATGGGTGCGAAGCTGCTGCATCATTGAGTGGGGAAAGAATCCCACATTGAGCGTAATCTGAGGATGCTCCAGAGGGCCATAGTGCCCCCGGTTGCCCGCCAGCAGGTGTTTGATGATCAGCTCTCCGGCGCGTTCTTCGTCGGGCCAGCGATCGCCCTCATCCATCACATAGCCTTCGGAATAATCCTGGTGCATCGCCGCCCAGATCACCTGCTGGGGGTTGGGAGTCGCCGCGATCGTCTCCACTCGAAACCGTTCCATCCAGTCCCTCCTGCCCCGGTATGGCAAATCCAAAGATGAGGATTATACCACAGGATATCCAGTGTTGGAGTCCCACTTTGAGCGGGATAAAACGAACGGGACAGCAGCGATCTATCGGTCTCCCAGGCCATTAAGTAGGCCAGCACAATTAAATTCATGTTAGAGAACCGGGGGAGCGCCCCGGTTCTCTAATCTTCGTTTTTTGACGTAGGGGCAAATGGCATTTGCCCCTGCCCCTACCAAGGGTTTACCCGAGGGTAAATTTTCCCCTGGAAATCTCCTTACTCAAGCGACAGTGATGGTTTGCCCATCCGTCAGACTGGTGAAGCTATACGTTGAGCTACCAGCAACGAGCTTTTCAAAGGATGACGTGTTCATGGTAATGCCATCACTGGTAAAACTCACAGTTCTCCCCGACAGGCCGACGGTGTAAGTCCCGGCCCCCAATTCCAGCAAATCTCTACCACTACCACCATTAAATTGTCCGCTTCCGAACCCTTTCACCAGGTCATTACCCTCTCCGAGAAGGGTCGTACCATCACCAAGAAACCCCCCATTGTAAGCATCAACAGTGTCGCTCCCCGCCCCCATATCGATGATGTCAGAGTTATAGATTCCACTACCACCAGCGAAGGAACCGTTGCCGACGAGGGTATCGTTGCCAGTACCAGTATCGAGAGTGCCGCTGTTATACACGCCGTAGACACCCGTGCCGATAAGAGTATCGTTGCCAGTAGCGGTGGCTATGGTGCCACCGTGGTTGTTGATACCAGCACCACCATAGCCACCAGTGCTGACAATCTTGTCACTTTCAGCACCAGTATTGATCATGCCACTATTGTAGATTCCGTTCCCAAGGCTACTTGTCGCAGTAATTGCGTCGCTACCGGCCCCCGTATTCACGATGCCGTTAGTGTTATAGATGCCGACCCCACCATTAGCAATGGTTGTAATTGTATCGTTGCCCGCACCGGTATCAATGAGGCCAGTACTGTTATAAATCCCCAAATAGCCAGTTGCTGTGATAGTGTCATTGCCGATGCCAGTATGAATCGTTGCATTAACACCCGTATTGAAGATACCCGAAAACGTGAAAATACCGCCACCACCAGAGGTATTCACACCAGTAATGACATCATTACCGCTACTGGTGTAAATGGTGCCGATATTGTAGATGCCAGCGTTAAGACCAGTGCCCGTGATCACGTCTTTACCAGTAAGGGTGTTCACAGCACCTGTGTTTGTTATTTCTTCCATCCCTGATGCTGGGACAATGTCAGCTTTGGTAGTAAAGGTCAGATTTGAAAGTTCGATTACCATACGGAAAACCTCAAAACAAAGCGAAGAAGATAAGTAGTTAAACAAAATTACTTCCTTAGGGTTGCGCCCTCCGGCGGGAGAGACAACCTAAGAAAATGTCATTAAAATTGCTCAAGCACTTGATGGATCTTTGTAGCGAGACCCTAGCAGCAAAGGCCAGTTATTTTTTAGCCACAAATCTATTATCGGTCAGTATTTATACTCGGAAACTGGTTAGAAAACAATCTTGATATAAAACCACCAAATTGTGTAAGTCCTACTGCAATCAAAGGGGCTGTTCATTAGACCTGAACGTTTTCATAGTAAATTCCGGCACTTACTCGCTCAAATCGCAACTTTTAGAATCCGTCAAAAATCTCCCATAGATTTAGAAGTAAGTACATGGCCGTCAATAAAAACAGTGGAGTGCGACCCCGGCGGGGATCGCACTCCACCAGAGCGTCGTTTAATTGCGACCACCTACTTAACAATTCATTTATTCGTAAAGACAAGCTGAAGCTTTTAGCATGACTCCGGGATGGGGAGTAATATCCAGAATATAAGCAGGGAACCCCAAAGCTGAAAGATTATTCAGTCCCGGTCTCAATAATTTGCGAGCAGAGCAAATCCATTGGGCTTTGTTGACCCGGCAATATTCTTGTTCCAAGCTGCGCCGTTAGAAACAATGCTGGCTGGGAATCCTAAAGTCGATACCAGCCTTACCCAAGCTGCTTTGATATTAATAAGGCACAACTAGTCGGGTTGGCGATACTGCATAAAGGGACTGGAGCAAACCATGTTAAAACTGCAACCTCGAAAGATTCCCCTGCGTCTCGTTCTGCTGATCCCGTTTCTCGTGCAAATTTTTGCAGCGGTGGGGCTTACGGGTCACGTCTCGCTACGCAACGGACAGCGGGCGGTCAACGACCTGGCAGTGCAGCTTCAAGATGAAATTGGCAGCCGGATTCACGATAATCTGGCAGTTTTTTTAAGAACACCGCTGCAAATCAATCGACTCAATGCCTCGGCACTCGAACTCAATCACATTGATATGAGTGATATACCGGGGTTAGAAGCGCATTTCTGGGAGCAGATGCAAGTCTTTGACCAACTGACTCAAATTAGTGCAGGCACCGAGGCCAGAGAGTTTATTGCCGTAGATCGGCTGGACGACAAATCCCTGGTGATTCGGGTTGCCACCCAGGCGTCTAACTATACGCTCAATTCCTATGCCACCGATGCAAACGGCACCCGGCTGGAGGTCGTTCAATCCAGGGAGGATTATGATCCCCGAATAAGGGCCTGGTATCAGGAAGCCGTTAGCGCCCAGGGGGCAACCTGGAATGAGATTTTTCCCCATTTCTTTAATCCCACGCTATTACTGGCAACCAGTCAGCCCGTCTACGATGCAGCGGGTCAGTTGCAGGGTGTTTTATTCATTAACCTGCAGCTCTCGCTGGTGGGTGAATTTTTGGAGTCCCTCGAAATCGGCAAAACGGGGCAGGCATTCATCCTGGAGCGATCGGGAGCCATGGTTGCCACTTCAACCGCAGAACTGCCCTTTCGCAAGGTGGATGGCGAAACAGAGCGTCTCCCAGTAGTTGATAGTCAAAATCCGGTAACCCAGGCTACAGCGCAATATCTGCTGGAACAGTTTGGTGATTTTAGCCAGATCCGTGACGAGCAACTGCTGACCTTTAATTTCAACAGGAATGAGCAGTTTGTCCACGTGACGCCCGTGCAGGATGAGCGGGGGCTGGATTGGCTGGTGGTGGTTACAGTACCCGAATCTGACTTTATGGCGCAGATCAATGCCAATACCCGCACCACCATTCTGCTGTGTTTGGCGGCCCTGGCGATCGCCTCGATTCTGGGTATCTACACCTCCCGCTGGATTACCAAACCCATTCTCCAGCTCAATGCCACCTCTGAACTCATTGCCAGCGGCAAGCTCGACCAGCAGGTCAGCCCCTCCAATGTTACAGAACTGGGCGCACTGGGGCGATCGTTCAACCAGATGGCCAAACAGCTCAAGTCCTCCTTTGATGAGCTGGAACAGCGGGTCGCCGAACGCACTGCTGAATTAGCCAAGGCCAAAGAACAGGCCGATACCGCCAACCATGCCAAGAGCGAATTCCTCGCCAACATGAGCCATGAGCTGCGCACCCCCCTCAACGGCATCCTCGGCTATGCGCAAATCCTCGAACGCTCCACAACCCTGCTCGATAACGAGCGCAACGGTATCAATGTTATCTACCAGTGCGGCTCCCACCTGCTCACCCTGATTAACGACATTTTGGATCTCTCGAAAATCGAAGCCCGCAAACTCGACCTCATCCCCTCCCCCGTTCACCTGCCTGCCCTTCTGCTCAGCG
>JAYKGU010000130.1:0-7089 GCA_035285585.1 Synechococcales cyanobacterium | reverse complement strand
CCAGGGCTATACCTACACCTTCGGGGGCGAAACGGAAGACCAGGCAGAAACCTTTGGTTCAGCCGGACAAGCCCTTGCCCTGGCGATTTTCCTGGTATTTGCGGTGCTGGTGCTGCAGCTGGGGTCTTTTCGCCAACCGTTCATTATCTTACTGGCCATTCCCTTCGCTCTGATCGGCACCGTGGGCGGCTTTTTTCTGACGGGGATCGCCTTTTCTTTCACGGCCTTCATCGGTATCATTGCCCTCGTAGGCATTGTGGTGAATGATGCCATTGTCATGGTGGATACGATGAACAGCTATCAGCAAGACGGTATGCCCATCAAGCAGGCGGCGGCGCAAGGGGTGGGCGATCGCCTCCGTCCGGTCTTAACCACCAGCATCACCACTATTCTGGGTCTTACCCCCCTGGCACTCAGCGATCCCACCTGGATGCCCCTGTGTAGCGCCATCATCTTTGGCCTGGTGGCTGCAACTCTGGGCGCGTTTATCCTCGTCCCGTGCCTGTATTTGCTGCTGACCCCGAAGGAATCGGCGGTTTAATGTCCTATTTTACTCCGCTCCTCGGACAAGGGTCACTACCTCTCGCACGAGCTGCTCTGGGTTCAGAGGTTTGGTCACCTGCTGCTGAAAGCCACTGGCGATCGCCCGTTGATGTTCTTCTTCTCGGGCATAGGCAGTGAGGGCGATCGCCGGAATTGCTCCACCCTTCTCAGCGGGTAATGTCCGGATATGCTGAATCAGGCTGAGACCGTCAACTTCTGGCATGCCAATGTCGCTGACCAGAATATCGGGGCGGAACGACTCCAGCGCAGCGAGGACTTCAGCCGCCGAGGTCACCATCAACACGTTGGCTCCAGACATCGTTAGCACCGTGTCCAGGAGTTCTCGGGCATCGGGTTCGTCATCCACCGCCAGAATCCGCACGCCCGTCAAATCAAGGTCGAAGACCGGAAACTGCTCTGCTGGCTCCACCTCGGGTTCCGCATCCAGTAAAGGAAAACGCACGGTGAAGGTGGCTCCCTCTCCCTCTCCGGGACTGTCGGCCACGATGGTTCCCCTGTGCGCCTCCACCAAAAACCGAACGATTGCCAGTCCTAGCCCTAACCCGCCATATTTCCGCGTGGTCGATGCGTCTTCCTGGCGGAACGATTCAAACAAGTAAGGTAAGAAATTGGGGTGAATGCCTTTTCCATTGTCGCTGACGGTGAGTTGAGCCTGGTCATCAACCTCTTCCAGACGAATATCAATGTCTCCCCCCTTGGGGGTGAACTTGATGGCATTCGACAGCAAATTCCAGACAACCTGCTGGAGCCGAACGGCATCGCCAGAGATGCGTCCGATCGGGGGAAGATCGGTATGCAACGCGATGGATTTAGCGGCAGCAACAGCGTTCATGGTGTCGATCGCCAATGTGACCACCGTCGCTAAGTCCACGGGAGCCATCTCCATCGACAGCTTTCCCCGCAGAATCTTGGCGACATCCAGCAGGTCATCAATCAGCTGGGTTTGCAGTTTGGCGTTGCGCTCAATGGTGGCCAGGGCTTCTGCCGTTTTCTCGGCGCTAAACGTGCGCGATTGCAGTAGTCGAGCCCACCCCAGAATCGGGTTGAGGGGCGATCGCAACTCATGGGACAGAATCGCCAGAAACTCATCTTTGATGCGGTTAGCCCGTTCGGCGGCTTCCCGTGCGGTCTGTTCCTGTTCTAGAAGGCGATCGCGCTCAAGCTCCAGTTGTTTCTGCGCGTCAATATCCGTGGCGGTGCCAAACCATTTGACAACTTGACCCTGGGCATTCCGTTGGGGAATGGCCTGGTGCAGAAACCAGTGATAGGTGCCATCTGCTCGCCGCATCCGCCCTTCAGCCTGGTAAGGGATACCGCGTTGGGTCGCCTCTCCCCATCGCTGCGTCAGCGTGGGGATGTCATCGGGATGCACCACCGCTTCCCAACCGTCTGCCCGAGCCTGATCGAGGCTCAGCCCTGTAAAATCAGTCCAGCGTTGATTTACCTCCAGCAACTCCCCGATACCATTGGCCGTCCAAACCAACTGGGGGATGGAGTCAGACAAACATCGATAGCGCTCTTCGCTTTCTCGGAGGGCAGTTTCGGCTTCTCGCAGTTCGGTGATATCGGTATTCGTGCCAAACCAGCGCAATACGCGCCCCTGGTCGTCACGAATCGGCACCGCACGGGAGAGAAACCAGCGATATTCTCCGTCGTGCCTCCGCAGAGGAAACGTATCTTCCCAGATCTCGCCTCTGGCAAAACACTGGTTGATTTTCTCAACGACCCGCTCCACATGGTCGGGATGATGGACTTTCTGCCACCCCCAGCCCTGCATTTCTTCCAGGGTGGTGCCCGTATAGTCGAACCACCGCTGGTTGTACCAGAAAATCCAGCCAACTTCATTGGCCATCCAGGCAAACTGAGACATGTTGTCTGCCAGCGTCTGAAAGCGAGCCACATTCTCTTGCAGTTGTCGTTCAGTCTGCTTGCGATCGCTCAAATCCAGCACAAAGACAACCGTTTCTTCCCTCGTCTCACCGACCAGGCTATAGCCAACTAACACGGGAACCCGACTCCCATCTTTGCGGATGTACTCTTTTTCGTAGGGCGTACAGGCTCCACGGGCGCGAGCTTCGTCAATGCCCAACTCATCCAGGGCAAGATATTCGGGAGGAGTGATATCAATCCAGCGCAGACGACCTGACCGCACATCATCCTGGGTGTAGCCGACAATTCTCAACAGCTCGTCGTTGGCCGCATTAATATTTCCATGAATGTCGCCGTAGATAATTCCGATGACATTGGCCTCCACAAACCCCTGAAGTCGGGACTCATTGTCTGCCAGGGCTGCTTGTGCCCGTTTCCGGACGGTGATGTCCCCATCCACGCCCGTCATCATCACGGGGTTGCCGCTATCGTCGTAGAAAACGCGCCCCAGTCCCAGCGCCCAGCGGACGCTGCCATCGGGTTTCACAAAGCGGAATTCAAGGTTGTATTCTTCCTGCTCGTAGAGGGCACGATGAATCGCCTGCTCAACCCTGGGCAAGTCTTCTGGGTGGATCATGGCTCGGACGGTTTCGTAGCGCCCATCAAAACTGCCCGGAGCCATGTCGAACAGGTGCTCCAGATTCGTTGACCAGTGAACCTCCCCCGTTTGAATATTCCAGTCCCAACTGCCCATTTTGGCGGCTTTCATGGCCATCCCCAACCGCTCCTGGCTGGCCTGCAATTCCGCAACCGTCTGGCTCAGATTCAGTTCCAGTTGGCGGCGATGGGTAACATCTCGCCAGGACGCTACAAATCCATCATTGAGTTTGGAGGCCCGAATATCAAAGGCACGAACTAAGCGGCGATCGCCATAGGTATCGTCATACACCAGCGAGTCTTTAATGAGCGGCTCTCCCGTTTCAACCACCTGACAATACTCATCAAACAGTCCCGACTCCCGATGGGCAGGCAAAATTTCACACAGCCCCCGCCCCATCTGCATCGCCTTGGGCATCTGGTTGTTTTCACAGGCGGCAGCATTCAGGTAATCGACCCGAAAATCGATAATCTGACCCGAGGCGTCCCGCATACAAGAAAAAATGCCGAAACAGTCCAGCATGTTTTCAACCGACGTAAAAAAGGTTTCCTGGCTGCGTTCTAACTTCTGTTTCAACTCCGCATTTTCAATCGCCGTTCGCATCGCCAGACGCAAATCGTCGGGTGTCGCCCGGTCTTTAACCAGATAGTCATCGGCCCCATTCTTAAACGCCTGCACAGCCACTTCCGTGTCGCCACCGTCAATAACGATCACGGGTGCGCTGGTCTGCTCTTTCAATTGCCGCAACAGCTGAATACTCCGGGCATGAGGAACCTCCAGTTCCAGAAGAATGCCATCGAGTTTCAAGGCAGATTGAGCGCAGTCGATAACAGAAACGCCACGCCCCCCCGACAGGATGTGGTAGTCCATACTCCCGTCCTGCTGTAGCTGCCGCTGATAATTTATATCGTTTTCTTCCGAGCCAGCAATGACCAGAACAGTGTGTGGAGTCGTCATACCTCTCTCTTTTTCGGGCGGCTGAAAGAAAAACTCAACTTAGAGAAACTTAACCTAGAGCACGTGCAAGATTCATCTACAGTTACCATCTAATAGAGAAAATTACTAGTACCAATGGATCAGTGACCTTGATTTGAGCATAAACTGCGGCCTAGAACCCTTGGGTCTCCTGGGTATGTCTTTAGCCTTGAAACGGTTACTTCTCTTCCCCAGGCTTTGCCTGGGAAACGTCCTTTAAAGCCGTTCATCACAAATTTGGAGTTTAGACTAAGTTGGATAAAGCGCCATATGCAGTAGGGGCAAGGCATTGCCTTGCCCCTACCAGTAGCATAAAGTTGCCTTTAGTCTAAACTCCAAACAAATCCATCCCAGGGGAGATTGGCCTAAAAATTTCTCTCTGACATAGTTACAGAATTAGCGCTATTTCAAGCGTGTGGAGAATATCAACAATGTCAGAACCAAATGGCGTCATGATGCAATACTTCCACTGGTATTTACCACCCAATGGAAGTCTATGGAACGAGTTTGCGGCACGAGTCAACGAACTGGCTGAAATTGGCATCACCTCGGTATGGCTACCTCCCGCCTATAAAGGCACCGCTGGCGGCTACGACGTGGGTTACAGCGTTTACGACCTATACGACCTGGGAGAATTTGACCAGAAGGGAACTGTACCCACCAAATACGGCACAAAAGATGAGTACCTTCAGGCGATCAAAGCCGCGAAAGAAGCAGGCATTCGGGTCTATGCCGATGTGGTTTTCAATCACATGATGGGAGCCGACGCCACGGAAGAGGTCAACGCCACCCCCTTCGACCCTGAAAATCGTCATCAGGCCATTGGTGAGAGCCGTCCAGTCAAAGTGTGGACCCACTTCACCTTTCCGGGGCGGCAGGGCAAATACTCCGACATGGAGTGGCACTGGTGGCACTTCGATGGGGTTGACCAGGACGACAACGACCCAGACTTCAACGCGGTCTATCTCTTCGAGGGCAAGAGCTTTGACGACAATGTGGATATGGAGAAAGGCGCATTCGACTACCTGATGGGCTGTGACCTGGATATGGAGTCTGAGGAGGTGCAGGAGGCGCTGAAAGCCTGGGGGGCTTGGTATGTCAAAACCACCGAAATTGATGGCGTTCGCTTCGATGCCGTCAAGCATGTGGAGGCAGGCTTTTTCCCCCGGTGGCTCAGCCACTGCCGCCACACTGCCGGAAGACGGCTGTTTGCAGTGGGAGAATACTGGTCTTACGAAATTGAGGCGCTGCACCATTTCATCGACGTTACTGGGGGCGATGTCCATCTCTTCGATGCGCCGCTGCACTATAACTTCTGCGAGGCCAGCAAGAGCGGCAGCGACTACGACCTGCGGCAAATTTTCGACAATACCCTGGTAAGCCAGCAGCCTGCCCTGGCCGTTACTTTGGTGGATAATCATGATTCTCAGCCCTTGCAATCCTTGGAGTCAGTGGTTGAGCCCTGGTTTAAGCCCCTGGCCTATGCCCTGATTCTGCTGCGGCAGGATGGCTACCCCTGCATCTTCTACGCTGACTACTACGGCGCTCACTACACCGATACAGGCAACGACGGCAATGAATACGAAATCTGGCTCGACAGCCACCAGTGGCTGATCGACAAATTTCTCTACGTCCGACAAACCTATGCCTTTGGCGACCAGTATGACTACTTCGACCACCCCAACACCATCGGCTGGACTCGCCTGGGCAGTGAAGATTGTCCGGGAGGAATGGCGGTGGTCTTAACCAATGGTGAAGCTGGAACCAAGTGGATGGAGGTGGGGCAGCCCGATACCTACTACATCGACATCACCGAACATGTCTCTACCCCGGTGATGACGAATGAAAAGGGATGGGGCGAATTTAGCTGTGTGGCAGGGTCTGTTTCGGTGTGGGTTCCCAAGGTCTAGCACTGGGCAGAATCATTATTTACCTTCGAGGGTAGATACCCCCCTGCCCTCGATCCATCAGGGTGAAGGGGTCTGCGATTAAACGCCAGTTAACCATGAACGAAGAATGGATACGAGCATTTTCCGACTTTACGGGCACGATTAATGATTGGATCGATAATGTCCGGGGATACCTGGCAGCCGCCCTGGGGATCGAAGACCCGATCAAAATTTTGCCCTATCGAGGCTATGGTTCTCCTGGCAGCATCACGGTGAAAGGGAGGGTCTTAAAAGATGAAGGGGTGAAGCTGAGGGAAGAAAATGCTCCTCTCTGGGAAAACCTTTGGAATATGTTCAAGCGGTTTGCCACGGATGAGGTGGAGGGTGCGCGCATACAGGCTGAGCTTGGGGATGTGAGTCAGGAAGCCGTCACCGATAAGGAAGGCTTTTTTGAGGCAGAGCTAAGGTGGTCTCCTGGGCCTGACTCAACCCATCTTTGGTTTCCCGTAAAGCTGAACTTACTTCACCCAGATAAGGGGGACATGGAGGAAGACCCAGTCATTAACCAGAGCGAAGTCATGGTCGTTCGGGAAACGGCTAGTTTTGGGGTGATCAGCGATATCGATGACACGATCGTTCACACAGCGGCGACTGATCTGCTGAAAATGATTCAAATAGCTTACCTGGGAAATGCCCGATCCCGTCGTCCGTTTCCGGGAGTCGCAGAGTTTTACCGAGCCCTCCAGGGAGGAAAAAGTACAGCAGATAATAACCCCATCTTCTACGTTTCTAGCAGTGCCTGGAATATGTATGATGTCTTCGAAGCGTTCATGGATCTGAACCATATTCCGAAAGGGCCGATTCTCCTGAGAGACGCCGAACTTGCGCTGGATAATTTGCTGCTATTTGAGCACGAAACGCACAAGCTACAGATGATTCAACCCATCTTTGAACGGTTCCCTAATCTCCCCTTTCTTTTGATTGGGGACAGCGGACAGAAAGATGCCGAAATTTATCGACAGTTGGCCAAACAGTATCCCGGACGAATATGGGCCATTCTCATTCGCGACGTTCTGCCGAATGATGCAGAGCGTCAACAGCAGCTTGCATCCATTCAGGCCGATGTTGAAGCGT
>JAYKGU010000129.1:0-26041 GCA_035285585.1 Synechococcales cyanobacterium | reverse complement strand
AGCCTTGTGGTCAACCGGAATCTTGAAAACCGGCATAGTACGATTATATCAGAGATGACGGGAACTAAAGTTCCCGCGTCGCTTTTCCACCTCGCTCTAAAGAGACGAGGCTATCAAGCTCCCATCCCAGACCTGTATAAAGAAATCAGCAGCGAATTAAGATATACTGAAATAGTTCATGCGTATTGTTGGTCACTATGTCCGAGAACCTCACCAAGCTGCAGCGGGAAACCTTCCTCTGGCTTGAAACCTACATTAACCAGCACAACCATGCCCCCGCCCTGCGTCAAATCCAGACGGCGCTTGAGCTATCTTCGGTGGCCCAAGTTCAATCTCGGCTAGCGGCTTTAAAGCGCAAGGGGTACATCAACTGGGAAAAAGGCCATGCCCGCACCCTGCGTATCCTGCGGCCCAGCCAGCAGCGAGGTGTGCCCCTGTGGGGGACGATCGCCGCATCGGGCTGGCGACAGGCATTTGCCGATCAGCAGGAGGAAGTCTTACCTGGCATCCGCGAAGTCTTGAGGCTCCCTGACGACTGTTTTGCCCTGCGGGTGCGGGGCGACAGCATGATTGAGTCCCTGATTGGCGATGGCGATATCGTACTTCTCCATCCCCCTGCCGACCCCGATCTGGTGCAAAATCACACCATTGTGGCTGCTAGGGTTGGCAACGAAACCACCCTCAAGCATTACCATCGCACGGGAACAACCATCCAGCTCAAGCCCGCCAACCCCCGATATCCCATCATCCATGTCGATCCCACCCAGCATGAGTTTGAAATTCAAGGGGTCTATCTGGCTGTCGTTAGAAGTTCCAATCTTTGAAGCGATCGCCCCAAATCCTTCGCCACGCGCCTCGGCTATGATGGTGGAAGGGCGATCGCCCATCTGTTTGCCCATCTGTCCACAACCCAGTTCCACCTTTAGCCGCAACCGTGACTTTAATCCCTAAAAGCTAACCCCATTCAACATTTATCCCCCTTTCAGTCCTATGCGCGCGCAAGCATTCCGAACCGTCCTTTTCCCCACGTTGCTCGGCGTCTGCAGCGGACTTGGGGTACTCCTAACAATAGGTGTGGGCCTGGGGCAACCCCTGCTGGCCCAACCCAATCGCCCTGGCCGTCCGGATTTTTTTGAAGAGGGGCAGGAGCAGTTTGAAGAAGAAATCGAGCGGCTCGAAGAGCAGCAGCCCCAGACCCCCCTGCTCACCGTCGAAGGGCAAGTTACAACCTGGTTTCCCGTGCTGCTACGTGAAGGCGGCTACAGCGTTTGGATGCCCCAGGGCGCAACAACCCAGTCCACCCACCAGGTTGAAACGCCAGGCGGTGCTGTGACCTTTACCCTGCTCTCCACCACTTCACCCATCGGGCAGTTTGCCACCGCTTTTTCCGAACCACTGGATGACCCCCTGCTGAGATCCCCCGGTGAAACCCTGACGCAGGTGCAGGAGCGCATTAGTGGCTGGCAGACGGGGTTTAGCCTGGTGGGCGATCGCTCCTTTAGAGTAGATGACTTTGCCGCCCGTGAGTTTACGCTACAAAATGAGCGCGAGGTCATCACGTTTCGCCTGCTGCTAGGGGGCGATCGCCTCTATGTGCTGGCCGTTAATCAATTGCCGGAAGCTGTCTCCAGCGAGGCGATCGCGGCTTTCTTCAACTCCTTTCAGCGCCTGTAGGCAAGTCCGGGAAGCCCCCCACCTGTCTTAGCCCAGCGCCCTCCTAACCCCTAGTTTATAGCTTCCAGCAGCATTATGAAGCGATCGCTGGACAGACTCAAAGTGGCGATCGTGATTCCAGAAACAAAGCCCACGCCATGACCAAAACTATCCTGGCCTTGCAGAATTTTCTGGTAGTGCCAACTGTAGGCAATGATGGCGGCGGCGGCAAAAAACAGGGCTGTAGATTGGCGAGAGATAGCCGCAAATGCCGCCAGAAAGCCCATGAAACCAAAGGTAACTGCACTGGCACCGAAGTAGGTAAACCGGCGGTCTCCCAGTAACCAGATGGCCGCGCCACTCAGGAGGGCAATGCAAACCGTCAGTTTGTAAAACAGCTCTCCTCCCAGTTGGAGGATGATCAGCCAGCCTAACGTGATGAAAGCTGCGGTGTTGCCAAAGATATGATCTTTATGGTTCTTTTCCCATTGGTGTAGAAAGGGGCAGAAAACAATACCAAATAGCCCGCGGACAGTCCGGGGGCGAATGCCCAACTGGCTGGCCAACCCTCCCTGACACAGGAAATTGAAAAAATGAACAACGAAAGCAATAAAAATAAAGTCTCTGAGGACGGAAAATTGAGTGCGGACGTCCAGCAAACTCGATTCTGAGACAGCAATCAAAACCAGCATTAAAGTCAGCGGATAAAGCAGTGATTCTGCAACTTTATCTTTCAAATTCAGTAGCCTAATTAACAGAAAAATACAAACTATCGCAAATCCTAAAGCTTCCATTCCAATCAGCACCCAGAGCGTTACTCTTTATTCATATCTTTTCCCGTTGAAGCAGCGTCAAGATGCAGGTGTATCAGCTTTCCTGAAAAAGTATGAATTTTTCGTAAAGCAATTCGGAAGCTTGGGGATACTGTCTTCGCCTGGCTGGTCCCCAATACCGGCGCTGATGGAAGTAATCTGGCGATCGCCCGGTCTACACCAACAGACTGATTTCACCCACGACAGGTTAATTGACAGATTTCGTGAGATTGTGGCTCAACCTGCGTATAATCGGGCCAATGATGCTGCGTAAAATAGTACGCTATTCCGTGAGACCTGTGTAAAGGAAAGAATCGTCCCATTGATTTGGGTACTTTTCAATTGGAAGGGGTGACCCAACCGACCTGATATTGTCGAGTTCTGCCAATGCGCATGCAACAGCAATCTACAAACAGTATCGTTACCCTGATCAAAGATGGGGCGATCGCCAGCTCAATTACCCTGGCGGCGATTGGAGCGGTTTCGATCATTGCACCTGGGTTTCCCAAACCGGCCCTGGCGGCTACCTCGGGGGCGGTTGGGGTCGTGGTAGCCACTGGCCAGCAGCAGCAGCGGTTTCGGCAACGGCTCCAGCAAGATCTGGCCCAGTTTCAGCAGGATTTGCAGCATTGGGGAAAGGCCCTGCCACCCAAAGAGAATGGGGGATTCGACGGTCTTGACCTCGCTTCGTCGCCCCTGTTCCCGGGTGAGCTGGAAGAGCTGAATGACTACACCGACACCGAGTCGGACGCCGCCCCCGACGCGCGTAACCGGGCCTCCAAACCCTACAAGCCGCCCAGTACCCTCCGCCACCAGGATAGTCAGGGGGCGATCGCCTGGCTGACACAAGTGGGGATTGGTGTAGAGAGCCACTATCAGCCCCAGGCGGGCCTCGACGAGATTTTTGATCGGCTGTCGGGCTTTTTGGGCACCCACTATGGGGCACTGGGGCCGCTCTACCGGCAAATTAAGCGCAATGTGGCGGGGGGCAACCGCTTTCGCTTTAGTCTGGCGTCCAGTTCCCAGAGGGAAATTAGCCTGAGTACCCAGTTTTGCGCCATGCTCAACCGGGCCTCGCTGCTGTCCTTCTACCGCTATTCCAACGCTGACAAGCTGATCCAGGCGGCCCTGCAAAACCGGGCAGACGTGATTCGCCTGTTTCAGGGGGAGTGGTTTGAGCGCTATGTCGCCAATGAGGTTGCCCAGTGGTTGGATAGCCGATCTCTGCGCTACGAGTGTTTGATCAACCCCAAAATTCTCTACGAAAATGGCGATCGCTTCGAACTTGATTTGGTATTCATGGTGGAGGATGCTCCCCTGTGGATTGAGTGCAAAACCGGTAAGGATTCCAACGCCTACCTGGAGCGCTACTCCAACCACCGCAAGCAGTTGAATATTCCCAAAGGGCGATCGCTCCTGGTGATACTCGATATTCCCACTGAACAGGCCCAGACCTTGACGACTCTTTGGGATATCACCGTCACCAATCAGGAACTGCTCCTGGCCTGCGTTAAAGAGGCCATTCAGCCCAGCCCAGCCGCCGCCGACTCCGCCTCTGAACCCGAACCGTCGGTGGATTTGCACCAGCAAATTCATGCTTTGCTCAAAGAAAGGCGAATCCCTCCCGTGCCAGAATATCGGCTACAGGTGATCCACGAACTGGTAAAACTGGTGAGGGACGTTTCGCCGCCGATGACCCTGCGGCAGGTCAAAGAAAGCCTTTACGAAGAAATGGCGGACATGCTGCAGATTTCGAAAACCAAGCTCCAGGGGATTTTGCAAACCGTGTTGCGCTCTGGCTGTTTGCTCGACCAGAACCATCAGCCCATTTCATCTTTTAACAGCCCCATCTATGCCCTGGCTACTGCTGAGCCAGAAAACCTGGACACCCAATGCGTCCACCAGTATGCGTCGGTGGTGCTCACCGTTGATCCCACCTTTTTCCACCATCCCCAGCAGGTGCAAGTCTTTGAACAGGTGGTGGGTGCGCCAGCCCCCGATCCGGCGACTTTGGAGGAACTGAGCAGGCGTGCCTTGAATGGTAGCCCCATCCCTGAAGATATCAGCGATGACCCTAATGACGACGATGCCAGCGATGACGATAGGTAGTTAATCCCGTTTTCCTGTGAAGCTGCCCACAACCAGGGGCTTAAGCCCCTGGTCTATCCAGGCTGCTCCTGCGTGCCTTCACATAAAACTGGTATGAGCCTGAGCTATTTGCTATCGACCCGACAAAAACGCCAGACGCTGAAACAGGGACTCCGGCATATTACGCACCGCCAGCATCACCCAGGCCCAATAGCCAGGGACGTATACCTGATAGCGCTTGCCTTCCATCGCCTTCACCATTTGCCTGGCTACTTGATCAACAGTGGAGAAAGAAAAGTTTTTGGGGTGGGTCACGGTCATGGGGGTGTCTACCGGCCCCATTTTAAAGGTGTAAACCTCAATGCCGCTTTGCCAGAGGCGCGATCGCATCCCTTGCAAGTACAGGCTCAACGCCCCCTTGGCGGCCCCGTAGGTGTAGTTGCGCGGTCGTCCGCGATCGCCCGCTACGGAAGTAATCACGCCGATTTTACCGCTTCCCTGCTGCAGGAGCTGATCACAGACGGGCAGTAGTAGGGCAATGACACTGAGCAAGTTGGTTTCAAAGGTGTGGCGAACGATTTGAAAGTCTTTTTCACTGGCAATCTGGTCGGGTAAGTCTCCGTGGGCAAAAAACGCCAGGTCGATGCCCCCCAGGTGTTTGACGGCTAAATCAACGGCGGTTTGGGCCTGGGTGGTGTCAGTAAAGTCAAAACAGTAGCTACCGACGTAGGCGGTTCCCAGGGATTTGCCAATGGCCGACATTTTGTCGGGGTTGCGGGCCAGGCAGAAGAGGCGATCGCCCCGGTCGGCCAGGCGATGGGCAACGGCCTGGGCAACGGCGGAGGTGGCACCCACCATGAGGACGCGGCGAGACATGATTAACGCTCCTGAAGGTTTTCTGAGGCGGCAACTCTTGAAATGGCAGGTTCAGGGGCGATCGCCTGATCGAAACCATCCGGCAGCTCAACGGTAAACACCGCCCCCCGTGGGTGATTGTCGGTCACGGTAATCGTGCCACCGTGGGCTTCGGCTACCTGCTTGCAAAAGGCCAGGCCCAGACCAATTTGTTGGGTTTCCTGCACGAATTCTCCGGTTTCAAAGGGCTGGAAAATCTGTTGCTTTAGGTCTTCCCGGATCCCCAACCCTTCGTCAATGACCTGAACTTGTACCCACTTTTCCCCTAAAGACTCTTTGGGCGGCTCGCAGGAAGGGGCTATGCGAACCAGAACCCTGCTTTCCACGGGGGAAAACTTGATCGCGTTAGAGAGCAGGTTGTCGAGGAGACGATAAACCAGGCTGGCGTCGGCCCGAATCCAATAATTTTCCTGGAGCGACCAGTGGGTTTGAATTTGAATCCGCTTGGAGTGGGCCAGGTCTTGAAAGTCTGAGATGACCGTGGTTGCCAGGGCGCATAAATCCACCTCGACCCGATTGAGCACCATACGGCTGGCCTCTAGCTTGGCCATCATCAGAAGCTCGTTAATTCTGACATTGAGGTTTCTGGCCGCCGCCTGGATTGTCTCTAGCCGCTGCAAAATGTGCCCCTGGGGCTGCTCCTGGGCCAACACCAGCTCCGAGCTGAGCAGGATGGCGGTGACGGGGTTGCGTAGGTCATGCACCACCATGTTGGCCATATCTTCCCGCAGCTTCAGGGTGGCCTGCAGGGCATCGTAGTGATGCTTGATGCGGAGCATGGAGCGAATGCGCGATCGCAACTCCAGCCCGTCCAGGGGCTTGGTAATGAAATCATCGGCCCCCGCTTCCAGGGAGCGGGCCAGGTCTTCTTTTGAATCCAGGGCCGTAACCACAATTATTGGGATATGCTCCCACAGCGGATTGGATTTGACGCGACGACACACTTCCAGCCCATCCAAATCGGGCATCATCAAATCCAGCAGGATGACGTCTGGATCAACCGTCTCCATAATGTCGAGCGCGTACTGCCCCGATGCGGCATAATCAAGAGAGTAGCCTTCTTGCTTGAGCAGGGCTGTTATCACTCGAAAGGCACTGGGATCATCATCGACGACTAGTACATGGGCATGGGTGAACGACTGGGCGTTAGTCACCATGAAACCTCGCCGCAGATGTGCGAATCAAAGCGGTCAAATGCTTCAGGCTGATCGGTTTGGTCAAATAGGCGGTTGCACCGGCCTCTAAGCAGCGATCGCAGTCTCCCGGCATGGCCAGGGCCGTCAAAGCAATGATGGGCGTGTGGGCGTAGTTAGTCATCTGGCGTATCTTTCGGATTGCGGTTAGTCCGTCCATTTCTGGCATCTGGATGTCCATTAGAATCAGATCAACCGACTGCTGTTCAGCTAGACAAATGGCTTCTAGCCCATTTCTAGCTACCATAACCTGCATCTTGTGATGTTGCAGATACTCTACCATCATCATGACATTTGCTTCATGATCTTCTGCCAGTAGAATCCATAAAGATTGATCTAAGGAAAGTGGGGTCAGCAGCCTATCCAGGGGGGAATTTTCGGATATGGATGGAGCGGCGTTGACCGGCGGTGAGCCGGATGGCCAATGTTTCAGGTAATGGGCGTTGAGGGGCAGCGTCACCGTGAAGCAGCTTCCCTGCCCCACCGTACTTTCCAGGCCAATGCTCCCGCCGTGCAGTTCCGTGATTTGCTTTACCAATGCCAGCCCCAGCCCCGTGCCTTCATAACGACGAGACAGGCCGCTGTCGAGCTGCACAAACGGCTGGAACAGGCGATCCATCTTTTCCGACGAGATGCCAATACCCGTGTCAATCACCTTAAATTCAACTGCTTCTTGAAGAAAATTCCGCGTCACCTGGAGCGTCACCGAACCCCCATTGGGGGTAAATTTGACTGCGTTGTTCAGCAGGTTGATCAGCACCTGACGAATGCGCCGCTCATCCACCTCGATCTCCAGAATGTCCTGGGTCACGTCGCAGGTTAAAGAAATGTGCTTTTGGTGGGCCTGCTGCTTGACAAAACTGAGGCTCATGTCACACAGGTCATGGATGGGGACGGCGGCAATTTGCAAATCCATCTTGCCCGACTGCACCTTTGAGAGGTCGAGGATATCGTTAATCAGCGCCAGCAAATGACGCCCACTCTGCTGAATGATCTCCAGGAACTCTTCTTGCTGCTGATTCAGCTCTCCAAAGGTGTGATCCAGCAGGGCTTCAGACAGGCCCAGCACCGAGTTGAGGGGGGTGCGCAGCTCATGGCTCATGCCCGCCAAAAACTCATCCTTGAGACGGGCTGCCCGCGCCAGTTCGGCATTGGCAAGGCTGATGCGCTCGCTGCTGAGGCGGAGCTGCTCCTCGGCCTGCTTGCGCTGGGTGATATCTACGCGTAGCCCCGCCATGCTGCGGGGCTGTCCCTGATCGTCGTAGACGACCTCTCCCAGGTCAGAAATCCACCGGATTTGTCCAGTGGGCAGCAGAACGCGATATTCCAGGTTCAGCGGCAGCCGCTGGTTGATGACCTGGAGAATGCAGGTATGGACATATTCGCGATCGCCCGGATACACCGCCCGCAACCAGTTTTCATAGCTTGAGTCGCAGCTATCGGGTTCATAGCCCAGCAGGCGGTAATTTTCATCTGACCAAAAAGCCTGGTTGTTGACCATGTCCCACTCCCAGGTGCCCGCATTGGCGGCCTGCAGGGCCAGGGAGAGGCGGCTATTGGTTTGGTGGAGCTGGGCGGTGCGGTGGGCAACCCGGCGCTCCAGTTCCTGGTTGGTTTGCTGCAGGGCCGCCTCCGACTGTTTGCGCACGGTGATGTCCTGGAAGTAAACGGTTAGCCCATCGGGGTTGGGGTAGGCATGCACCTCAAACCAGGTGTGCAGGGGCGGATAAAACGTCTCAAAAACCGTGCTGACCTGGTCTTGCAGCACCCGGTGATACTCGCGGTCAAAGTCGGTGCCGATGGCGTCTGGAAATTCCTCCCACAGGACTCTGCCAATTAAGTCTTGCTGCGATCGCCGCAGGATCTGTTCGGCCCGGTGGTTGAGGTAGGTAAACCGCCAGTGACGATCGATGGCAATAAAGGCGTCGGTGATACTCTCCAGGATGTCGGCAATCTGGTCGCGCGATCGCCGCAGTTCGTCCTCAATTTGCTTGCGCTGGGTCACATCTGCCGCGATGGACATCACCAGCCGCCGCCCATCGGAGAGGGATCCCAGGGGAGTGGAACAAAAGTCCCAAATACGAACCTCCCCCATGCGGGTGTGAATCTGAAACTCTCCCTCATCCACGCGAGTGTTGAGGGAATAGAGCTGTTCAATGTTTCCCCGCAGCACCTCCTGCCGCTCCCCATAGGCTTTCTGCGTCCAGTCGGCAATGGTGGGGATCTCGGTATGGGCATAGCCCGTCAGTTCGACCCAGGTTTGATTTACCTGGAGCACTTCCCCATCTTCGGCGTGGATGATAATGGGAAAGGGGGCTTCGGTAATGGCGCGGCGAAACCGTTCTTCGCTCTCCCGCAGGGCCGCCTCCGTCTGTTTGAGGGCGGTGATGTCGCGGCCCACCGACTGGATCTCGATGAGTTCGCCCTGCTCGTTGAAAATGCCCTGGTTAATCCACTGGGTCCAGCCCACCTGGCCATTGGCACGGGTATCGCGGTTCTCCGCCGGAAAGACGGGTTGCGCGGGGGTCAGGGCGTCGATGCGCCGCAGGGTCTGCTCCAGATCCTCCGGGTCTGCAAAGTCAATCCACTTTTGCCCCACCACTTCCTCCATGGGACAACCCAAAGCGAGGCAGAGGGTTTCATTGGCAAAGGTGATGGTGGTGTCGGGGAGCGATCGCAGAATAAAGTCTGTCTGGCTTTCCACCACCTGGCGATAGCGGCGCTCACTGGTCTGCACGTCTAAAAACAGGGTTTGTAGCTGCCGCACCATGTGGTTAAAGGCCGCCGCCAGGTCACGAATCTCCCGGCTGCCGCGACGGTCTACGGTCTGGTTTAAATCACCTGTGGCGATCGCCCGGGCCGCCTTACT
This sequence comes from Synechococcales cyanobacterium, assembly GCA_035285585.1. Lineage (GTDB taxonomy): Bacteria > Cyanobacteriota > Cyanobacteriia > CAKZMO01 > CAKZMO01 > JAYKGU01. The sequence goes on along the minus strand of JAYKGU010000129.1, from coordinate 16,511 downwards.
CAGCCGCAAGAGGGGAGCAGTAATCCAGCGGGAAGTGACAAGGCCGAGGGCGATCGCGATTCCCAATGCCGCCAGACATAACAAAGCCGTATTGCGAGTATTGGCCTGGATCTGGGTCATGAAATCCGCTTCAGGCACCACCACTACGCTCAGCCAGTTGACGCCATCCTCCAGGGTGAGGGGCGTAATTTGCAGAAACTGGCGCTGGCCCTCCAGCCAAAACTCCAACTGCTGGGGCTGGCGAATGTCGTTCAGACTGGTGAACTGCTGGCTGAGGTAGGTGGCCGACTCGCGAATCAGCGGCGTATCGCTGTGGATCGCCTGTCGCTGCACCACTTCCCCGTTCACCACATCTAGCGGATTCTGGCCGTCGGAACTGCCAATTAAAGCGCCATCGGGCTGGAGAATGTAAACCTGAGTCGAGGGGCTTAACTCCAAGTCTTCAAGAAACCGACTAATGGTTCGCAAGTCTAAAATGACGCTCACCACCCCCTGCACCCCACCGCTGCCGTCCTGAATAGGGGTGGAAAGGTTGATCAGCAGGGCATGGTCGGTGTACTTGCCGATGGATGGATAGACCCCGGTCCAGATGGATTTCTTGGCGGTGAGGGCAGCCTGATACCAGGGCCGAGTCCGGGCATCGATGACCTGATCAAACCGGGTAGAGTGAATGGGATCCCCCTGATCGTTGAGCTGTAGACTCAGGTATTGACCGCTGGTTTCGGCGTTGGAGTATTCCAGAAAATAGCGGGTATCATCGGCGTCAACCTGCTGAAACAGGGCCATAATATCCCCCGCCGCATTGCCCGCCCCCAGCCCGCTGATGGTGTCAAAAGAGGTCAGGTAGCTCCAGTAGAGCTTTTCCAGGGCACGAATTTCCCTTAAATCAATCTGATCTCGCTGAATGGCTTTGACGGTTAGCTCATTCAGGGTACGGGCATCAGTCAAAAAGTTGGAAATCTGGTGGTCGATTTGCTGCGTGGTTTCGTGCCGGAGCTGAAGGGCCAGATCGTTAATGGCTCGCTGCCCATTGTGAAGTGAAAGCCAGCCCGTCAAACCCACTGCAACGCTCACCTGGATCACAAACGGCACCACCAGGATCAGCCGCAGCGGCATCTGATGCAGGAAGAGCAGGCGGGGGCGGGGCGGAAACATTCGCAGCATAGGCGGGTTAATCGCACAAACACTTCCGAATATCAGGAATGTGCTCTCCAATTATGGTCGGATCAACCGGCTGTTCCCATCGGCTGTTTATCTTTTGTGACAGTGGCAAAAAGGGAGCCAGAACCTATCTCCAGCTTCAAAACCCCTCTCCTGGGTTGGCAGAGGGGTTTGGGGTGAGGGCGAAATGTCGGCAGCAAAGCAAATGACGCACTAGACCTTTTGAGGCGGCATGACGATCTGGCGGGCTAGACCCAGGCGCTTCAAAACCTGAATGGCCCACCAGGTCATGTCAATTTCCCACCAGGCCCATCCGGCTTTGGCTACGTTGGGATAGGCGTGGTGGTTGTTGTGCCAGCCTTCGCCATAGGTGAGCAAAGCTGCCCACCAGAGGTTTCGGGAGCCATCTTTGACCTCAAACCGGCGGCTGCCCATGGCATGGGTTGCTGAATTAATCAACCAGGTAGTGTGCCACAGGAGCACCGCCCGCAGGAATACTCCATAGACAACAAACGACCAGCCACCAGCGGCATAGAGCACCAGTGCCAAGGGCACTTGCAGGAGAAGAAAGTTGCGGTTGAGCCAGGTGTAGTAGCGATCGCGTGCCAGGTCAGGCGCATACTTCTGATAGCGATCGGGGTCAAAAAACTCGGGACGGTGGTAGAACAGCCAGAGCATGTGGCTCCACCAGAAGCCTCGACTCGCGGCATAGGGGTCTTTGTCCTGGTCTTCGGTGTAGAGGTGGTGGCGGCGGTGCCCCGCGACCCAGAAGATTGGCCCGCCCTGCAGCGCCAGGGTTCCTATACTGGCCAGCACATATTCCAGCCACTGGGGCACTTGCAGACTCCGGTGGGTCAGAAGCCGGTGGTAGCCCAGACAAATGCCAATGCTGCCAAACAGCCAGTGGAGCACCAGCATCACCCCCAGGGCTGACCAGGAGAAAAACCAGGGAGCAAGCAGCGCCAGGGCGTGGATGGCGGCAAAGAAGCCGATGCTGGTCCAGTTGAGGGTGGATGGGTGGGTGGGTGGATGGGTGGGTGGGTGCGGTACGTTGGTTGTCATAGAGTCTCCTCGTTGAGAGAGGCTTACATCGGGTGAGCGGCTCACCTAAAGATGCAAGTGTTGCTTACATTCTTACCGTAGCACCTTTTGCTAGAATGCAAGTGAAACTTTCAGTAGATTATGTCTGTCCAACGCAAATCGACCCGCCAGCGCCTCGTGCAGTCAGCTCTCCAGCTTTTTGCTGCCCAGGGAGTGACCGAGACGACCACCCGCCAAATTGCAGAATTGGCCGGAGTCAATGAGGTGACGCTGTTTCGGAACTTTGGCAGCAAGCAGGGCTTGCTACTGGCGGTGATTGAAGAAGCTGAGGTGTTTACCCAACTGGGCGACCTGCTCAGCCAGCATGCGGAAGAGGGATTAGGCTTTGACGCGGCCCTGCAGGCGTTTGCCGATAACTACCTGAAGGCGCTGGAGCAGGTGCCCGAATTTTTGCGATCGCTCGTGGGCGAGTCGGGGCGCTACCCGGTGGAAAATCGCCAGGCCATTGGCCGGGGGCTGAACCAGGTGCATCGCTATACGGTGGGCTACCTGACCACGGTGGTTACCCAGGAGCGGCGATCGCTGAACCTGCCCACGGAAGCTGTAGCCAGTTTGCTCAATATTGCCCTTCTGGGCTACGCCCTTATGGAATTTACGACGGAATTTCACCAGCTCTGGCCCGATCGGGAGGCATTTCTGGCAGACCTGGTGCAGCTTTTTCTATTTGCAGCGGCGGAGGGAGGGGCAGCGGATGGGGCAGCGGTAACCCCTTCCATCCGAGGCAGTCGGCTCACCTTACCTGCGATCGCAAACGAGACGGTCGCTGAGGTGGCAGATTTACCGGCACCCCTGGTGCGAGCTATCCTCAGCCAAGCCCGCAAGTCTGGCTTGCAAGACTATGCCCTGGCCTATGTGCTGTTTGGGGCGGGGTTATCCCCCCAGGAGATGAGTCTGCTGGAGCGATCGCACTCGCTGCGTGATACCCGCCAGCACCTCCTCCACATTCCAGCGGGCCGCATTCGCCAGGTGCCGCTCAACCAGTGGATTATGGGCCAGCGCTATGGGTCTTACCTGAAAAATCCCCTGACCCAGTGGCTAAAAAGTCGCAAGGATGACCACCCGGCCCTGTTTTTGAACGAGGCGAATCAGCCCATGACCGCTGCAGAAATGGGCGATCGCTGGCAAGTCATCACCGCCGATCTGCAAACCCCGTCGGGGCAACCCCCCACCCTTGACCAGGCCCACCAAACCTGGTGCGTGGAGATGCTCATGCGCGGCATCAGCCTGGAAAACCTCAGCCTCCTGACAGACACCCCCATCGAGCAGCTCCAGCCCTACGCCCATCGCGCTCGGGAGAAGGCAGCCCTGGAGCAGGCCATCCAGCTCGATCAGCGACCCAGCCACTAAAGAACTAAAGAGTTCTAATCTAGTGCAGCGCACACCAAACCCCTCGCTCAAAGAGGGCGAGGGGCTTTGAAACAATTAGTCAGCTCTGGCTTCCCTTCTACCAAGTTGGGAGAAGAGGCTGGGGAGTGAGGGCCATGTTTGTGCCAAAAGAAAAGCTGAAAAAGGAGGTTTATTCAAACCGGAGGTTGCCGTCAATGTTGGCAATATGGTCGTCTAAATCAAGCTCGGTTGGCACAATATAACCTTCTCTGTCCAGGCAATTAGCGCTAAGGATATCGGTGTCTGTGTAGATGTCATAACAGGTTAGGGAGAAGAGGTGGTCGCCCCAGGATAGTTCCCCATCAAGGTTACCGATGTAGTCGTCTAAATCAATCTCGGTCTCTTTCATCGTGTAACCGTCAGCCTTTTCGCACATTGCTGAGAGGAAGGAGCCACCAACGTGGATATCGTCGCAAGTCATGCTGAAATTGCCGGACGCAAAGGCTTTATTCACGAGAAAGTTAAAGGACAGGACGCAAGCGAAAATACAAACTAAGGTTGCCGTAAACAAGCGCGATAGTGTTTTCATTGTTTGTCAACCCCCTTTAGGGTGATTTAAAGACTTGATGAAATGCTACTACGGTTTTCTCTGTCAAAGTAGTGAAAACCGTTATTTTTATCTTGTTTTAATGTTTTTAGAAATATCGCAAAAAATGGCCAATGGGATGGACAAAACAACGCCTGTCCACCCCTTAGTAAAAGTTTTGCACGCCAGTGAACAAAGGTCACTAAGCCTTGCCCAGCCTACAGAAGTGCAAATCTGAAATGCCAATGTCCTGGCAAGTACTTTAAGACTGCCTAATAGCAAATATGACTGTCATAGCACCCTTGTCCTGTTTACATTGGCTTTAAAGTTTAAGGGGATTTCCTGATGGGAAGCCTGCGAAGTTTTACGGATTTATTTCTCTAACAGCAGACTGGAACGCATAAAAAGCCATGGAAAGCAAGGGGACAAACACCGTGAATTTAAAACGGGCGATCGCTACCATAGAGTCTGCACTGTCATTCCCATTAATCCCTTGGATAATCCATCAAAAGATCCGGCGCTTTCGCCCCCCTTCCTCAGCAGCGGTGTCCTCTACGCCATCCTGGCCTACACCTCCTGGGGGCTGCTGCCTATTTACTGGAAATTCTTTGGCCAGGTTCCGGCGGTGGAAGTGCTCAGCCACCGCATCATCTGGTCCATGCTGTTTCTCAGCGGCATCCTCCTACTTCAGCGGCGGCAGGCAGAGGTGGGGCAACTGTTGCGATCGCCCAAGCACCTGGGCCTGCTGCTGGCCACTGCGACGTTGCTCACGATGAACTGGGGGATTTATATCTATGGCGTCAACACGGCACGGGTGGTGGAAACCAGCCTGGGTTACTTCATCAACCCACTGGTGAGTGTGCTGCTGGGGTTTGTCTTTCTAAAGGAAAAACTTTACCGGGGGCAGTGGATCGCCGTGCTGCTGGCCAGCCTTGGTGTGGCCAACTTCATCTGGAGCCTGGGGGTGGTGCCCTGGATCGCCCTGGCCCTGGCGATTTCCTTCGCTTTCTATGGTCTGCTGCGCAAGGTGGTGCCGGTTTCGCCGCTGTTGGGGCTGGCGGTGGAGACGCTGCTGATTGCACCCCTGGCGCTGGCGCTAGTGTCCTACGGAGTGGTGACCCAAACGGGGAATCTGGGCGACTCCTGGCGGATCACCCTCCTATTCATCGGGGCGGGGGTAATCACCTCCATGCCCCTCCTGTGGTTTAACAACGCGGCGAAGCGACTGCGGCTCTCCACCCTGGGCTTTTTTCAGTATCTGGCCCCATCCTTGCAGCTCATGCTGGGAGTTTTCTTATATCAGGAGCCGTTTACCTCCACCCATGCCGTCACCTTTGGTTTTATCTGGACAGCACTGCTGATTTACTCCGCCACCTCTTTGATGAAAGCGCCGTCCCGGTCCTGAGGCCTAATGACCGGGGCGAATGGCCATTTCCTACTCGCCAATGCCAACGGCTTGCAGCGCCTGATTGGCCCGACCGAGGGCATCATTTTCTACGGAAAGGTTATTGAAGTCGCCCCGCAGGATTTTCAGGGCATAGATTTCCTGGTCAATTTCGCCTTTGGTGCGGGTTCCCAGGCGGCGAATGACGGGCAGGGGCGGACACCAGCCCTGAACCGCGTGCTGAAACAGGAAAGGCAGCACGACGCCCGTTAGCCAGAACCAGTTGGCATTCACGAAGATCCCCAGCATCAGACCCGTAAACGCCAGGACAGAGGCATTGGCTTCCAGCACCCGCTCCGTATCCCATTCGCTCTCTAGGTGCTGAATTTGCTCGGAAATTTCCGCTGCTGGTTTACTCGCATATTCGCGGACGCGGGCAGCGGTTTTCTCATCAATGGTTTGGTTGACGCTGGACGCGGTATGTTTACGCACCCGTCCTATGCTTTGGTTACTCAAGGTATTGTTCGTCATAGTCATTTCCCTCCAAAAAAGGTGAGCTGTTTAGCGATCTGCGAAGGGGCGATCGCTCCACACGCCCACAGGATATGGAGGGTGAAAAGGTCTTGCATCTCCCAAGCGAGACAGGGCAATCGTCGGGGATCCTAACAATGGCATAGCTCTAACGCAAGAGATCTAGGTCGCAGGAGTCCTGTTAAATCTCTAAAATAGATAGGCTGTTTGAGCTAACGGTTCACCCATGGATGCCACCACAATCTTGAGACGCTACGAGGCGGGCGATCGCGACTTCTCTGGCCTGAAGCTGCTGGAGATGGATCTGCTGCAAATCGACCTCAGGGGTGCCAACTTCAGCCACTGTGATTTGCGCCAATCCCGTCTGGGGCGCACCCGCTTCAATGGGGGGATGTTTGACCAGGCTGACCTCAGTGAAGCGTTACTGTGGGGGGCGGATTTTAGCGATGTCCACGGCACCCAAATCCGCCTGCGGGACGCGGATTTGACGGGGGCGCTGTTTGTGCGGGCCAACCTGCACCAGGCCAATTTGGTGAAAGCGATTCTCAGCGGGGCTAATTTGCAGGCGACCAACCTCTCAGAAGCGCTGCTGATTGAGGCCGATTTGCGCCCCAGCTCCGACCAGCAGACCAACCTGGGTCGGGCCAATCTTGCCGGAGCTAACCTCAGCTACGCCCACCTGACGGGCGCTGCTTTTCCCCACGCCAATTTGAGGGGAGCCATTCTCTGTCGAGCCAGGGTGGGGGGCGGGTTGCCTTTGGACGCTCCCAAGACCGACCTGAGCGGGGCCAACCTCCAGGGGGCCGACTTGAGCTACGCCGACCTGAGCGGTGTAATTCTGGTGAATGCCGACCTCTCCCAGGCGGATCTGACGGGGGCAAATCTGCACCAGGCCGACCTGACCGGGGCGACCCTGCCCGATGGCACCATGAAGGATTAATCGGGGTATCCATTTAAGCCGAGAAATCCTGGTTGGCTAGGGAGCCAGAATCCAGGAGTCAGAATTCAGAAGGGAGCTGACTTCTGGCTCCTGACTCCTGAATTCTATTCTTGGCAAAGCTTCCCGCCTTAAGTTGATACCCGGTTAATCGCTCCGCCCACCCTACCAGAGGCTGTTGGGTAACTCTTCAGGTTTTCGCGACGGAGACGGGGCGGACGCTCACCTGCCGTTCGAAGATAAACCGGGGCCGCAGCAAAATTTTGAGAATCAGCCAGAGCGATCGCAGCTCTCCCGGTGAGCAGCGATTTTTCCACTGGCCAGGGCGGCAGTAGAGCATCTGTACCAGTTGCCGCATTTGGGGCAGGTTGACCGATTCGAACTGGATACGCACCCTGGGAAATTCGCCCTGCTGGGGAGAGGGGGCCACGCGGCCCTGGAGGGTCAGGCGTTCGTCGAGAATGTCCAGCGTCACCAACTGGGCGTTTAGGGCCGCCGGATGGGCTTTACCGGCCTTGGTGAGGGCCAGTTCTGCGCCGACTTCTGAGAGCATGGTGGTGAAGCCCCAGAGTTCCTGGCCGTCGGGGGTGGTGAGGCGAACCACCCGCTGCAGGTCAAACCATTCGTAGGGGCTGGGCCGGGGGGCGTCGAGCAAAATCAGCAGGGCGATGCCCAGCATCAGCAGGTTGTAAGCGCTCCAGATCCAGCCAATGCCCAGGCCCTTCAGGTGCGCCAGGGGATCTTCCAGAACCTCCATGGCCAGACAGGTGCCCAGGTTTAACCATAGACTGAAGGCGGTGAGCACAAAGGCCACGATCAAAGGCCACGCCAATTGCCAGTTGAACACGTAGCGATCGCTCGCTGTTCCTTTTGGGGTGACTTTGAATCCCCTGGCAAAGGGCCGCACCATCACCCGCACCACCGTCAGGGCCAGGGGAAAGGCCAGCACCAGGGAGTACACGTCCGAAAGCAAAGCCGAACGGGAACGGTAGTTGAGCCACGAGAAAACCGTGAGCTGCACCAGATAGTAGGGCACAAAGAAGTAGAGAATTTCCTGACCGGTGGCCACCAGGGGAATGATGCCCAGCGGGTAGACCAGGGGCATGAACAGAAAGCCCACGCGGGCAATGCTGCTGAACCAGTGGAGCAAGCCTTCCAGATAGGCAAGGCGCTGGATGGGCTTGAGGCCGGGAATGGTGAGGGGGTTTGATTGGATAAAGAAAGACTGGAGGGTGCCCTGTGCCCAGCGAATCCGCTGGATGGCATGGGAGGAAATATTTTCTGCCGCCAATCCCGCACTCAGCTTTTCATTGAGATAAATCAAACGGTAGCCTTTGGCGGCCAGTTGAATGCCCGTAAAAAAGTCCTCACTGACGGCCTCGGTGACAAAGTAGCCCACCGCTTCCAGGGCCGAGCGCCGCACCACGAAAGAAGTCCCGGCACAAACCACGCTGCCCGCCCCATCCCGCATCCGCTGAATCTGGCGGTAAAAGACCTCCTCTTCGGGGGTCAGCACGTCTTCCATGCCCAGGTTGCGGGCGATGGGGTCGGGGTTGTAGAAAGTCTGGGGGGTCTGTACCAGGGCGACGTTGGGATCCTGGAAGAAGCCCACGGTGCGGGTGAGAAAGTTCTCGGTGGGTACAAAGTCGGCATCAAACACCACGATCAGCTCCCCACTGGTTTGTGGGATGGCGTGATTGAGGTTACCGGCCTTGGCATGGCGGTTGTCGGGGCGAGTCATATACTTGCACCCCAATTCCTCAGCCAGGGCTTGCATATGGGGGCGACGGGTATCGTCCAGCAAGTAGATGGTTTTAGGTTCGTAATCAAGGGCCTGGCAGCCAATCAGGGTGCGGCGCACAATAAATTCTGGCTCATCGTAGCTGGGCACCAGGATGTCCACCGTGGGGCGAAACTGGCCGCTGACCACGTCCACCGCCAGCTGATCGGCCTGCCGACGGCGATCGCGCGCCTTCAACAACAAAAAAAGCTGAATGATGCCGTTCCCTAAAATCAATAGCTCCAGGAAAAATAGTCCCAAACTGAAGACGCCATTGAGGGGAGTACTGAGGTTCAATGTGGAGAGCGATCGCCACAGCAAATAGCGAATGGCCAGCACCCCCAAAATTCCCACCACCACGGTGCGTGACCAGGTAGTAGGTTGGGGCGAAACCCGCATGATGACCAGCACCAGCACCATCAGGGAAGCCGTCCAGAACAGGAAATATTCCCCAATCATCATCGGAGTCATGGCCCACATCGGCGGATGGGACTGGATCTGGTTAAGGCGCAAAAAGATGTCGCTAATGACGCCGACTCCGGCAAACCAGGCAGCGGCGATCGCCCCCGCTGCCAGCACCACTCCAAACAAAATCAAAGTGGTGAGTTGGGGACGAAAGGGGTCTCTTTGCAGTGGTGAAATCGTCATAGTGTTGGCCCTGGGTTACCTTTCGTGATAGCTCACGCGATGGATCAAAGTTCTAAAACAACGCGATCGGTTTTGGGTTTAGAAATACAAATCAACACAGAACCTTCATCCGGCGTGCCCGTGGGCGGTGTTTCATACACCACCTCCCCTTCCTTAAGGCGGCACATGCAGGTGAGGCAAATCCCGGCGCGGCAGCTATAGTCGGGTTCTAAACCCTGGGCTTCGGCAAATTCCAGCAATGTGCCATCATCGGGGTGCCAGGTGGCTACTTTGCCGGATGTCACAAAGGTCACCGTGGCGGCTGAGATTTCCCCAGAGCCATTGGCGCTGACGGGGGGAGCCATGCCCTTGGGTTTCGTGTTGTTAAAAGATTCAAAGAAAACCCGTTCCTGGGGTACGCCCTGCTCCTTCAAGCCGTTCAGCAAAGCATCCATGAAGGACGGGGAGCCGCAGAGAAAATAATCCGCATCCTTGGCTCCGGTGCGCTGTTCCAGGTCGGGGGCAATCACCTGGGTGAGCATGGCCGGATCGACATAGCCTTCACTGTGGTAGCGACCTGCATCCTCCGGGCGGGGGCGGCTGTAGCGATAGTAGACCTGCAGATGGGGATACCGCTGGGCCAGGGCAGATACTTCATCAAAAAAGGCGTGGGCTTCCCCATCACGGGCACCGTGGACAAACCAGACGGGGCGATCGCCCCCCTGCTCTACCACGGCCCTGGCCATTGCCATCATGGGAGTAATGCCCACGCCGTTGCTCAGCAAAATCGCCGGACGGGAACTGTGCAAATCCAGCACAAAGCGACCATTGGGGGGCTTGGCGGGCAGCACGGTGCCTTCCTGGACGTGGTCATGCAGAAAGTTGGAAGCCAGACCGGGGGGCACGTCCAGTCCTTTGGGGGCGGGTTCTCGCTTGATGGACAGCCGGTAGGTGGTGTGGTCGTAGTCTGACAGGGAATAGGTGCGGATGACGGGGCGGGGCTGGTCGGGAATGTCGAGTTTGATGGTGAGGAACTGGCCAGGCTGGAAGCTGGGGAGGGAACCACCGTCCTGGGGCTGCAGGTAGAAGGAGGTAATTTCACTGCTCTCAACTACCTTGCGGGTCACCACCAGGTTGCGCCAGTCCCGCCACTCGCCAGGGGTGGCCAGTTCGGGCGGGGGCACGGGAGCAGCCTGGACCGACCCTCCAGAGTCGCGGCGCAGCAAGCCGTAGGCTGCACCTACAGCGGCACCGGCGATCGCCCCATAACCCACCACCCGGAAGTCTTCGTCCTGTTTTTCTGGCTTGAAGCCAATGATCGCCCCCGAAATCATGGTGGCGGCGGTCAACCCCACCCCAGCCGCCATGGCCATCCTTGCCACTGGATTGCTAATTCTGTAAATCCCCTCAAACATATTGTGCCCTCATGAACGATCGTGCCGCATCATCTGGTTATCAAACTATCGCTTGTGCATTAAAAAAAGATTAATCTGATCTGAGACTAGTAAGACTTCCGCACTGCGTGCGGCGTCCTGGGGTTTTGGGCGGTTGGGTGGGCGCTGCACACCCACAAAATCGTCCAACTGCGTAAGTCCTAACTTTAGGTCACGAGCAAAGAAATTTTTGTTACAAATGGGGAGTTTTATTCGAAACAGCCCGCTCCGTCCGTTTGTGGTGAGCATCCCGCTGGGAAATGGCTTGCGATCGCTCCCGGCTTTACAGGTTCCCCAGTGAACGGCTATCTTACTGCTGCAGAGAAACCTGATTGGAATCATGTCTAAGTGCTTGAGCAACTTTAATTACATTTTTCTGGAGGTACGCTCCTGTCGAGGGGTGCGCTCCCAGGAAAATAATTTTGTTCAACCACTCAAGTGCATATCTGCTGCTGAGTTAGATTCATACAGGCTCATGGCTCCCTAAATGGGAGCTGAGCGGTCACCGGGTTTCTCGCCAGTGTGGGATGGGGAGTCAGCATGGAGAAGTTTGGAGTTTGTCAGTCGTCATCACCGGAATCGTCATCGCCAGGAGCATTACCAGAAGCATTACCAGAAGCATTAGAAAAAGAATCATCAGAGGAGGACTTGTTACAGGAGAACTCCCTGGCTAAACCAGCCGCCCCAAAGCTACGGGCGGCAGTGGCAGCAGGCGCAAAGCCAGCACCCAGATCCCCCTCTCCTCAATCGATCGCCCAGGGTGCCACGCTGCCCGCTGACTTTGATCAGGCCCTGGATTTTGCCGCGATCCTGCGTCGGGCGGCTACCACGACGGCTGGCATTCGCCATATCCACGCCGATGGCTCCGAAACCTTCCAGTCCTACCGCGATCTCTGGCAGGATGCTTGTGAAATTGCCGCCGGGTTGCGCTCCTACGCCCTGCAACCGGGCGATCGCGTCATCCTCCAGCTCCCCCACTATCCAGACTTCCTGGCAGCGCTGTGGGGCTGCTGGCTGCGGGGCTGTGTGCCGGTGCCCGTGGCGGTGGCTCCCAGCTATGACCCCCAGGCCCGTCCTGTGCCGCCCCTCCAGGCCGCCGTGCAGCTTTTGGAGCACCCGACCATTCTCACCAGCCAGTCCCTCCAGGCCGGGATAGAGGATTTTATTAAGGCCACTGGCGAGCCGTCTGAAGCGGAAGCCCAGGTTCGCCAGTCCGTCAACCTGCTTACCCTGGAAGCGGTGCGGCGGGTGGGGCAAAGTGGCGAGGAAAGGGCGATCGCCCCCCGACCTGCCGACGATCTGGCTCTGCTGCTGCTCACCTCCGGCAGCACGGGCACCCCCAAGGGCGTCATGCTCAGCCGCCGCAACCTGCGGGTGAGTGCCTACGGCATGGCCACCGTCAACCGCCTCACCGCCGCCGATATCACCCTCAATTGGATGCCCCTGGAGCATGTCGCCAGCCTGGTGATGTTCCACTTCACTGAGGTTGACCTGGGGTGCGAACAAATCCACGTGGCAAACGAACGTATCCTCGCCCGACCCCTGACCTGGCTGGATTTGCTGGCCCGCCACCGGGTCACCGCCACCTGGGCACCCAACTTTGCCTATGCTCTGGTCAATGACCAGGCAGAGAGCCTGGGGCAGCAGCCGTGGGACCTGTCCTGCGTGCGGTGGATGGGCAACGGGGCCGAGGCGGTGGTGGGGCAGACGACCCGCCGCTTTTTAGAACTGCTGGCCCCCTGTGGGCTGGCTCCCACCGCCGTGAGTCCTGGCTATGGGCTGTCGGAAACCTGTTCGGGCATTGTCCATTCCCACCGGTTTTCCCTGGACACGGCCAGCGAGGGGGGGCAGGTAGAGGTGGGGACGCCCATTCCAGGGGTGGCGCTGCGCATTGTGGACGACCGTAACCAGGTGTTGCCCGAAGGGGCGATCGGGCAGCTCCAGGTGCGGGGATTGACGGTGACAGCAGGGTATTACCAGCGGCCCGACCTCAACCGGGAGGCATTTACCGAAGACGGCTGGTTTATTACAGGCGACCTGGGGTTTCTGCGCCAGGGCCGCCTCACTATCACGGGGCGGCAAAAGGAGGTAATCATCCTCAACGGGGTGAACTATGCCAGCCACGAAATCGAGGCGGTGGTGGAGGCGCTGGACGGTGTTGCCGTGTCCTTTACCGCCGCCTGTGGCGTGCGTCGCTCCCAGGACGCCAGCGACCAGTTGGCCATTTTCTTCCACCCGCTTGTCAAAGACGCCGATCTGCCCGATTTGCTGCGCCAGATCCGACGGCAGGTGCGGCAGCGTCTGGGTATCGTGCCCACCTACCTGATTCCCCTGGAGCAGACCGCCATTCCCAAAACCGCCATTGGTAAGATTCAGCGGCGATCGCTCAGCCAGCGGTTTGCGATTGGGAAGTTTGACGCCATTGTGGATTGGGTAAGACGAATCATGGTTCCTGCGGCAATGCAGGTGGGCGATCGCCCCCGCTCTGATCTAGAACAACAACTGGCCACCATCTGGCAGCAGGTCCTGGGTTTGGGAACCATCGGCCTCCACGACAACTTTTTTGACCTGGGGGGCAATTCCCTGCGGCTGATGCAGGTGCTCCAGCGGGTGCAGGCAACCCTGGCCCCTGGGTTAACGGCGGTAGAGCTGTTCCAATATCCCACGGTGGCGGCCCTGGCCCAGCGGCTGACTCAAGCAGTTCCTTCGAAAACGGCCTCAGCGACAGCGGCCCCACCGGAGCCATCCCTGAGCGGGCGGCCCCACCGCCGTTCAGCGGTACAATCAGCCGGGATTGCGGTGATTGGTATGGCGGGGCGGTTTCCGGGGGCGAAGAACTTAGAGGCTTTCTGGGAGAACCTGTGCAATGGCGTTGAGTCCATCACCCGGCTCACCCCTGAGGAAATGCTAGCGGCGGGGGTTGCGCCATCCCTGCTGAGCCATCCCCACTACGTCAACGCCAGCCCCGTCCTGGAGGATGCCGACTGCTTTGATGCCGATTTCTTTGGCTACAGCCCCAAGGAAGCCGAGCTGATGGATCCCCAGCACCGCCTGCTGCTGGAGTGCGCCTGGGAAAGCCTGGAGCACGCCGGGTACAACCCGCTCACCTACGACGGCCCCATTGGCCTGTTTGCTGGGGCGGCGATGAACACCTACCTGCTCAACCACGTCTATCCGAATCGCGATCGCCTCGACCCCCAGGATCCGCTCCAGGTATTTACCCTCAGCTCTATGGGCGGCTTCCAGGCTACCATTGCCAACGACAAAGATTACCTCACGACCCGCGTCTCCTACAAGCTCAACCTGCGTGGCCCCAGCATCAACGTGCAGACCGCCTGCTCCACCTCCCTGGTGACCGTTCACCTGGCGGCCCAGAGCCTGCTGGCGGGGGAATGCGATATGGCTCTGGCGGGGGGCGTCTCGGTGCAAACCCCCCAAAAGGCGGGGCACCTGTTCCAGGACGGCATGATTCTCTCCCCCGATGGCCACTGTCGCGCCTTTGATGCCCAGGCCCAGGGCACCCTCTTTGGCAGCGGCGTGGGGCTGGTGGTGCTGAAGCGGCTGGAAGCGGCGATCGCCGACCACGACACCATCTACGCGGTGATCAAAGGGTCCGCCGTGGGCAATGATGGCGGCATGAAGGTCGGCTACTTTGCCCCCCGCAGCGAAGGACAGGCTACGGTCGCCGCTACGGCAATGGCGATCGCCGGAGTCACCGCCGACACCATCCAATATCTGGAAGCCCATGGCACCGGCACCCCCCTGGGCGACCCCATTGAAATCGCTGGCCTCACCCAAGCATTCCGGGCCAGCACCCAGGCCTGCCAGTTTTGCGCCATCGGCTCCGTCAAAACCAACGTGGGCCATTTGAACATTGCCTCCGGCATCGTTGGTCTGCTAAAAACCGTGCTGGCCCTCCACCACCAAAAAATTCCCCCCAGCCTCCACTTCCAGACCCCCAACCCCCAAATCGACTTTGCCAGCAGCCCTTTCTACGTCAACACGGCCCTGAAAGACTGGCCCACCAACGGCTCCCCTCGCCGCGCTGGCGTCAACTCTCTGGGGATTGGGGGGACGAATGTGCATGTGATTCTGGAGGAAGGAGGGAGGAAGGAGGAAGGCAGAGGGCAGAAGGCGGAAGGTGGAAGGCAGGAGTCAGGAGTCGGGAGGCAGGAGTCAGAATCCCAAACGTTCAATCCCAAAATCCAAAATCCAAAATCCAAAATCCAAAACCCAAAATTCGAGGCCCAAAATCCAAAATCCAAAATCCAAAATCCAGAATTTCAGGCCCAAAATCCAAAATCCAAAATCCAAAACCCAAAATCCCACCTCCTGCCCCTTGCCGCTAAAACGCCCCAGGCCCTTTGTGAACTTGCGGGACGCTACGCTACTTTCCTGGCCGATCAAGCCGATATTTCCTTGACTGATCTGTGTTTTACCGCCAGCGTGGGGCGATCGCACTTTGATCAGCGGCTGGCGATCGTCTCCCATTCTCTAAAGCAACTGCAAACCCAGCTCCGGGCTGCTGCCCAGGGTCAGCCTGCCCCCGGTGTATTTGTCAGCCAACCGGCTCGGTCATCCTCCTCCCTGGCCAGCCAAAGTTTCCCCACCATTGCCTTCCTCTTTACGGGTCAAGGGTCCCTATATCCCAACATGGGCCGAGATCTCTACCAGATCTACCCCGCCTTCAAACAAGCCGTCGATCACTGCAACGAACTCCTGCAAACCCACCCATCTACCCACCCTAACCCCCAAACCTCCCTTTTCACCCTCAACTACGCCCTTGCCCAGCTCTGGCTCTCCTGGGGGATTCAGCCCAAAGTCGTCCTGGGCCACAGCCTGGGAGAATATGTGGCGGCCTGCCTTGCCGGAGTGTTTAGCCTGGAGGATGCCCTCTTGCTGGTGGCGACCCGAGGAAGGCTAATGGCGAAACTGCCACCAGGGGGGGCAATGGCGTCGGTGATGGCCGATGAAACCCTGGTCAGAACTGTGCTGGCTGACCCTTCATTGGCAGCGGACAAGCCCTTAGAACAAGTGGCGATCGCCGCCATCAACGGCCCCCAAAGTACGGTGATTTCCGGGCCAGAAGGGGCGATCGCCCTCCTCACCCAGCACTTTGCCGCCCAGGGCATCAAAGTCACCCGGCTCAATGTCTCCCACGCCTTCCATTCACCTTTGATGCAGCCGATGCTGGCCGAGTTTGAGCAGGTAGCCCAACGGGTGACCTACCATCCGCCCCAAATGGATTTGATTGCGAACGTGACCGGGGCGATCGCCACCCCCGACATCGCCACCCCGGACTACTGGTGCCGTCACATCCTCCAACCCGTCCAGTTTGCCGCCAGCATCGCCACCCTGCGCCAGCTCGGCGTCACCACCCTGCTGGAATGCGGTCCCCGTCCGGTTTTGCTGGGGTTGGCCCGCACCATCCTGGAGGCTGACCCCCCAGCTTCCAGCGACCCATCCCCGCCCATCACCTACCTGCCCTCCCTCCATCCCCACCACCCCGACGCCCCCCTCACCAGCCTCGCCACCCTCTACACCCAGGGAGCCACCCCCACCTGGCCCGCCCTGTACACAAACCAGTCCCCGCAACGAATTCCCCTGCCCACCTACCCCTTCCAGCGCCAGCGCCACTGGCTCAC
>JAYKGU010000128.1:0-8179 GCA_035285585.1 Synechococcales cyanobacterium | reverse complement strand
TCGCCCAATCAAATACTCTGACGTGAAACCATCGTCGAAGATGCTAACTAATTTAGTTCAGAGATGTCACCTTTGTCTAAAGGATACAAACCTTAAAACAATAAAGAAAGCAGATAGGGTATGTACCTGCCACACTCTAATCCCACATTTCAACATGGCTTTGCCAATTTGTCATGTACTTGTCTTGTACTTGTCATGTACTTGTCTTGTGCCTGCCGTAACCTCAAGGTGTACGGCGGGCGAGACGTGCTTTGCTCAGGCAAACCAACGCCGATTGATAACCCACAACCCTAGCAATTATAAGAACACTTACTGGGAAAGAGTGTACCCAACTTTGGCCGGACAGCGCCGATTTGTCAATCAATTTCTTACAAATTGTTCGGTCCTCTCGTAAAAAATCAGATACCAGGCTGGCGATCGCCAGTGCCACACGAACGCTTCTAAGCCTTACCGGGTCAGGATTGCAACAGACTTAAGCGTCAATAGCCAGGGCCAACAATGCAAAAAGAGACGCATTAAATGCGCCTCTTTAGACCCTTAACTGCGGTCAGCAGAAATATTTAGATGGTTAGAGCAATTTTTGAGAAGCAGGTCTGAACAGCCCCTTAGCGGATATATTCCTTCAGGACGCTGTTGCGGTTGGGGTGACGCAGCTTCCGCAGAGCTTTGGCCTCGATCTGACGGATGCGCTCGCGGGTAACGTTGAAGATTTGACCGATTTCTTCCAGGGTTTTCATGCGACCGTCGTCTAGACCATACCGCAGACGGAGGACATCTCGCTCGCGGGGGCTGAGGGTATCAAGCACGCTTTCCAGATCTTCCCGCAGCAGATTTTTCGAAACCTGGTCTTCGGGGGTTTCGCCGTCAGACTCGATAAAATCGCCCAAGCGCGAATCTTCTTCTTTACCGATGGGAGTTTCCAGAGAAATGGGGAGCTGGGCTGACTTGGCGATAAACCGCAGCTTCTCGATGGTCATTTCCATGCGGGTCGCAATCTCTTCCTCAGTGGGTTTACGGCCCATTTCCTGGGAAAGCAGTTTGGTCGTCTTCTTGATCCGCGAGATGGTTTCATAGAGGTGAACCGGCAGGCGGATAGTGCGCGACTGGTCGGCGATCGCCCGAGTAATGGCCTGGCGAATCCACCAGGTGGCGTAGGTAGAGAACTTGTAGCCCTTTTCGTGGTCAAACTTCTCGGCGGCGCGAATCAGGCCCAGGCTTCCTTCCTGAATCAAGTCCTGGAAGGACAGACCCCGGTTCATGTATTTCTTGGCGATGGAAACCACGAGTCGCAGGTTCGACTGCACCATCTTGTCTTTAGCGCGACGACCCACATGGAGGCGACGACGAAACTCCATCAGCGGCATGCCCACCTTTTCAGCCCATTCAGCGTCGATGGGTTCGCGGCTTAACTCGTCTACCAAACCTTCGCGAATTCTTTCAAGTTCTAAGAGATCGGCAATTTTACGAGCTAGCTCAATCTCTTCATCAGCCCGCAGGAGGCGAATTCGACCAATTTCTTGAAGATAGAGGCGAATCGAATCTTCGGTATAGTGCTTCTTCTTGGCCTGAACTCGACGACGAGGCGACCGACCTTTGGCTGCCTTTGCGCCATCGCTGGATTGCGCATCCAACTCATCCTCTTGCTCTTCACCACTTACTAGCAGATCTAAGTCGCTCTCAGATTGGTCAATGGTTTCGAGTACATCCTTAGCCTGGGTCATGCCGCGTTCCTCATGCTCCTAAAGTCAAGACAACAAACTCTGATATCAGCACTCGATATCTAGAAATGAACATTCGTTGGGGCGCTGCAAATGCTGCAAATCGCTCGTTTCACTCATAGTTATATCTCAGAGATTCAACAAATGTTAGGGGCATCCCCGTGTATTTGCGAGAGCGAACATTTGCCGAATCAACTTAACACAAGTTTGCCGATACCCGACAGTGCTAGTGAAGACCCACATATTCAACCTTAGCGTTTTGTCAATTATTTCAATGACATAAAGCTACTCGCTGGGCTGCAACTATCCGGCGTTGCTCTGATTGTAGCTTCTCTAACAGTAGGTAGCAGATTTGTAGAGAGTTTGTTGAAAAATCAGTTCCGGTAAATGGTTGTGAGCCTGCTGTAGACGGGATAACCCGCTGGGTCGATTAACAGAGCCAGTCGACACATTTGTTTACATACTTTCAACGGTATCGCTGCAGAATGAATCCCTCAATGGGCGCGGAGAGAGCTGAAAAACGGTTCTGTAAGCGAAGCGATTTAGCAGCACTGCGCTGTGCCGACATGACTAGCCTGACACCCCTGGGTGGGTTGGGAGGTTACAGCGCCAGCAACTTTTGGAAAACTCATTTAAGTTTCCGCTATTGATATCTATAGACTAACAAAGGGGAGGAGGCAGACGAGATGCGCCAGATAGCTGATTTATCATTCAGCAGGATCGCTGATGTCGAGACTTCCCCCAAGGATTTTTCTATGTATGGAAGCAGTTGAATAGACTTTATTGGCGGCTATCCGTAGCAGAAATGGACATTTAAGGACTCGGGGGGATTGCGGAGTCTACAGTATGGTCAAGAAACAGAAGTTTCCCCACCTGGTGGGGTCAAAGTGGACGGCCCAGCAAACCACCTGGGGATGGCGACACTTCCAGGTCGTCAATCGCAAGAATGAGGGGCGTTGGGTTTTCGCTGAGCTAGTGGCGGCCTGTGACCCCAATGTGCGCTTTTGGCTGAATGCGCGATCGCTCAAAGACCGCACCCTCTGGCAGGCGGGCTGGCAGTCCCTCCAGGAGCAGGAAGCGGGGGCAGTGGATGGGTTAGGGGTAGATGGGTTGGGGGTGGACGAGATTTTGTGATTAGATTTTGGTGGGTTTGAGTGGGTGAAGCTGAATGGCATTGGCAATGGATTATGGCTGGCAGCGCCCCATCGGGCTGGGATGGGAAGCACCTTACACCGTGCGTTATGCCAGCAATTTGGATGACGGCCCCTGGCATGGGATGCCGTTGGGCGGGTTGGGGGCAGGGTGTGTGGGGCGATCGCCCCGAGGCGACTTCAATCTCTGGCATATCGACGGGGGCGAGCACATCTTCCAGTCAGTTCCCGCCTGTCAATTCAGTGTATTTGAGCAGTCCGCCGACGGCTCCTCTCGTGCCTATGCCCTCTGTACGGAAGCGCCTGATACATCCCTGGCCGCCTGGCGCTGGTATCCCGCCTCACGGCCTGGGGCTGAAACCGATCCATCCCGCAGCACCGGGACCTACCGGGCACTTTATCCCCGGAGCTGGTTTACCTACGCCAACGTCTTCCGCGCCCGGCTCACCTGCGAACAGTTCTCCCCCATCTGGGCCAACAATTATCAGGAATCCAGCTATCCTGTAGCGGTGTTTGAGTGGCGAATGCAGAATCCCACGGCCCAGCCGCTGACGGTGAGCATTCTGCTGTCCTGGCAGAACATGGTGGGCTGGTTTACCAACGCCAACAAGTCCCCAGAGGTGCGGCTGCGGGACGATGGCAGCCCAGTTTACGAGTATCGTCCCCGGCTGGGGCAGAGTGCGGGCAACGTCAATCGGGGGGTGCAGGGCGGGGGCGCGATTGGTCTGGTGATGGAAGGCCCACCTCGCTCGACGCCGATTCCCCAGGAAGGAGAAGGGCAGTGGGCGATCGCCACCTCCACCCCCGATTCTCCAGAAAACCCCAGCACTGAGAACAATCTAAAGCGAGACTGCTTCCGCTATGGTCGCTGGAACCCCGCTGGCGATGGCAGCGAGCTGTGGGAAACCTTTGCCCGTGACGGCTCCCTGCCTGATTGGGAGGACGAGACGCCTGCGGCGGCGGCGGAGCAAATTGCAGGGGCGATCGCCCAGCGGATCACCCTGCCCCCCCAGGCCGAAGCCGTCATTCCCTTTGTGATTGCCTGGGATTTGCCAGTGACCGAATTTGCGGCGGGCATCCAGTCCTACCGCCGCTATACCGATTTCTATGGGCAGACGGGGCAAAATGCCTGGGCGATCGCCACCGATGCCCTGACCCATTACCCCACCTGGCGGCAACAGATTCAAAACTGGCAGCAGCCCATTCTCGATCGGTCGGACTTGCCCCCCTGGTTCAAAATGGCCCTGTTTAATGAGCTGTATGACCTGACCAGTGGGGGCAGTTTGTGGAGTGCGGCGAGCGATCGCGACCCCGTTGGTCAGTTCGCGGTGCTGGAGTGCTTCGACTACCAGTGGTACGAAAGCCTGGACGTGCGGCTGTATGGCTCCTTTGCCCTGCTGATGCTCTTTCCGGAGCTGGATAAGGCTGTCCTGCGGGCGTTTGCGCGGGCCATTCCCGCCGCCGATTCCCGCACTCGCGTGATTGGCTATTACCAGACCATTGGGGCCGAAAGTCCCCTGGCGGTGCGCAAAGTGGCCGACGCCACGCCCCACGATCTGGGTGCCCCCAACGAGCATCCCTGGGAGAAGACCAACTACACCGCCTATCAAGACTGCAACCTGTGGAAAGACCTGGCCGCCGACTTTGTCCTTCAGGTCTACCGGGGGTTCGTCTGGACGGGGAAAACCGACGACGCTTTTCTGGCGGACTGCTGGGAGGCGGTGGTGCGGGCACTGGCCTACCTGAAGGCGTTTGATCAGGACGGAGACGGCATTCCCGAAAACTCCGGTGCGCCCGACCAGACCTTTGACGACTGGCGGCTCCAGGGAATTAGCGCCTACTGCGGTGGGCTGTGGCTGGCGGCTCTGGAGGCGGCGATCGCCATCGGTACCCGGCTCATCCGGGTGGCCCAAGACGGTCTGGGGGGCGGAGCGGGAGCTGTTGAACTACCAGATGTGAATGAGGTGGAGGGGGCGATCGCCACTTACCAGTCCTGGCTCCAGGTCGCCCGACCGCTTTACCACAAAACCCTATGGAATGGTCAGTATTACCGTCTGGACAGCGACAGCGGCTCGGATGCGGTGATGGCGGATCAGCTCTGTGGCCAGTTCTATGCCCGTTTGTTGGGCCTGCCCGACATCGTTCCCATGGACTGCGCCCGATCGGCGCTGCAAAAGATTTACGATGCCTGTTTCCTCAAGTTTCACGACGGGCAGTTTGGAGCAGCCAACGGCGTGCGCCCCGATGGCTCCCCAGTCAATCCCAATGACACCCACCCCCTGGAGGTGTGGACGGGCATCAACTTTGGACTGGCGGCCTTCCTCGTCCAAATGGACATGCGGCAGGAAGCCCTGAAGCTGACAGAAGCAGTAGTCCGACAAATCTACGAAAACGGCCTGCAGTTCCGGACGCCTGAGGCGATTACCGCCAACGGCACCTTTCGCGCCTGTCACTACTTGAGGCCGATGGCCATCTGGTTAACCTACGGAGTCTGGGTCGAGCTATGAGTATTCATCCGCAGATGGCGCAGATGGCGCAGATTGATACAGGGACGCCATCCATCTGCGTTATCTGCGGCATCTGCGGACATTTCAGACATTGTTGGCGGGGCATGGAACTCAGAATTTAGTAACCGCTTGTGCTTCAATCTGACGGACGGCGGTGAGGGCGGAATAGCTGACTCCAGCAGTGCCCTCGCCGGGATGGGTAGAGTCGCCCACCAGCCAGAGATTTTTCAGCGGAGTGCGGTTGGCGAAGCCGAAGGGGCCGAAGGTGGAGAGGCGCTGACCAATGCCGCCGACGATGCCGTCTTCGCGGGCAGTGAAGCGGGCAAAGGTACGGGGGGTGGCGGCTTCGCAGTGGATAATGGTGTCGTCCGTGAGGTGGAAGAATTGGCCTAAGCGGGCGATCGCCCCCTCCAGATATTGCTGCTTCAAACCAGGATAGTCATGGGTCTGCCACCAGATACGGGGGTCGGTAAATGAAGACGCGATCACGGTGCGGTATCCTTCCGGGGCACGACCGTCGCCGGGATGACTCACCGATACGAAAAGGGAATTGTTTTCGCCGATCGCCCCTGCAGCGTCATACAGAAATTGGAGGTGGGGCGGACAGTCTTCCGGCACCGCGGCCTCGGTCACGCCCAGGTAAACCACAAAAGCCCCAGATGCGGCGGGTAGCTTATCCACCCGTCGCCGATAGCCCGCTGGAGCTTGCTCTCCCAGGAGCTTCATTAAGTTTTGGACGGTGACGTTGGCGACGACCTGATCCGCTGCCTCCCGGCGCATCTGTCCCGTCTTCTGGTCACGCACCCACACCCCCGTTACCCCATCGCCCTCGACCTCAAGGCGCTCAACCGTGTGCCGCAGGTGGAGGGTGCCGCCGTCCCGCTCGAGGGATTCGACCAGGCGATCGCTCAAAACCTGCATGCTCCCCTGCAAGTGGTACAGCCCCTGGGGAGCCTGGGAAACTCCCAGGGCTGTTGCGGCGTAGAGCACCGCTGTTTCCTCGGCGTCCACCTGGGAGTAGAGCTTGAGCTGGAGATCCAGGAAGGTTTTCAGGCGGCGATCGCCCTCCAGTCCGTACAGCCGCAGCACCTGACCCACGGTGAGCAGGGCGTAGGGCAGCGTCAGCAAAGTATTGGGACGAACGGCCTGCACCAGTTGCCAAAAATCCCACAGGTTGCGGGGCGGCAAGACCGGCTGGCGCGACTGAAATTGCCAACTGTACTGGAACAAATTCTCCATTAACTGCCAGAAGGGTTCGCTGCCGGGAAACTGCCGCTGCCGCTCGGCCCGCCACTGCTGTGGATCACGCCAGACCCGAATCGGCTCCATTTCCCCCGGCAGGTAAACGGCACAGGCCGGGTCACAGGGCACAGCAGCCGGTAATTCTACCCCTAGCTCTGAGAAGATTTGCTGGTGAATCCCCCCCGGCTCCAGACCAGCTACCTGGGTTGCGCCGACGTCAAAGGTAAACCTGCGCCGCCGAAACGTGGACGCACATCCCCCCGGCACCAGGGCTTGGTCGAAGACCTGCACGGCATATCCCTGGCGAGCCAGCAGAGCGGCAGCGGTCAGCCCGCCAACGCCTGCCCCAACGACGACACACCGCCGCTGAGCAGTGGGTTTTGCAGGGGGAGAGGAGGGAAAGGACGGCTGATTTTGGTGATGTTTGGAGCAGGACTGGGTTAGCAAGTTCAAATCAAATCCTCAAACAAATCCTCAATCAAAGCGGCTGAGGCAGCGACCTTTACATTCCTTAACATACTTCATCATATTTCACACGCCTGTGGACTGCAACGCGAGATCGGGTTTAGCCCCTGAAATGGGCCTGTTTTGGGGGAATGGCGCTGACCTGGGGGCGATCGCCCGTCCCAAATCCTTAGCTGCGCCACTTTGTCAATAGGCGAAAGCTTAGAAATTCAAAACTTCCTGGACGGCTGGTGGATCGTAACGACTAAGATAGACAACATGAAGTCATTTCGGGTTCTTTATGACTCCAGGTTTAGTCGCGTCCGTTTCCCCTCCTCGCCTCAATTTTCCAACCACCCATTGTCTGAGCAATGGCCTGACCATTATTGCCGAACAAATTCCCGTTGACGCGGTTAACCTCAGCCTGTGGCTCAACATTGGCTCCGCCGTGGAGACTGACGAAATTAACGGCATGGCCCACTTCCTGGAGCACATGATTTTTAAGGGAACGCCCACCCTCAACAGCGGCGAATTTGAGCAGCTTGTGGAGCAGCGGGGTGCGGTTACCAATGCCGCCACCAGCCAGGACTACACCCATTACCACATCACTACCGCCCCCCAGGATTTTGCCGAACTGGCCCCCCTCCAGGTCGATGTGGTGCTGAATGCGGTCATCCCCGATGAAGCATTCGAGCGGGAACGGTTTGTTATCCTCGAAGAAATTCGCCGGGCCGACGATAGCCCCAGCCGCCGCACCTTCCAGCGCTCGATGCAGATGGCGTTTGACCAGTTGCCCTACCGCCGCCCGGTACTGGGGGCTGCCGAGGTCGTCGCCGGGTTGACGCCTCAGCAAATGCGGGATTTCCATCAATCCTGGTATCGTCCCCCTACGATGACCGCCGTTGCCGTGGGCAATCTGCCGGTGGAACAGCTCATTGAGACGGTGGCTGAAAGTTTCACCTCAGCCCAGCCTGAGATTTACGGCGTGGGTGGGGCCGATGCTGGAGGCACATTTCCCTCGCAGGTTGGCTGTGTTCCTTCTGCACCTGATCTGGCGGAATTTCCCTATCAGAACGTGACGCGCCAGGAGTACGTGGACGAAAAACTCACCCAGGCG
>JAYKGU010000127.1:0-4338 GCA_035285585.1 Synechococcales cyanobacterium | reverse complement strand
GAAATTGACGGTTTGCAAAATAATACGAATCCGGACTATCGATCGGGGTCTTCTCCACCAGGTATTGCTGCGACAGATGTCGCCACCAATACATTGATAGGAGCACGAGGAGAGCCGGAGCCACCTGCCCCAGGACAGCAATTAGCCGCCTTAGAAAAGTTGTCGTTGAGCCAGACTGATAGTACTCAGGCACGTTCCATGCCTGCTCAAACTGCTCCCAATGCACCTCCATCAAATGCCTCTCCAGGTCAGACTTCGCCTACTCTAGGGCAGGCCCCGCCGCTTCCAGAGGTGAATCAAAGCTCACGTGAGGAACCTCCTTTGGGGACACCTCATCTTTCACCTCAGAACCATCCTCCAAATCAAATTCGCCCTCACCCTAATCCTGAACCAATCCAGCAGTTCCAAAAGGGGCAGCTTGTCGAAGCCTTTATCGATGGCTGCTGGGTGCTGGCGAAGTATGTCCGTCCCGTCTGGCATTCCGTCTTCTCGCCGCAAACCGAGAAACTCCATGATGGCCACCAGGTCTCCCTTCTCAAGACGAATCGCTACCCCAATTTCTTCAAGGTAGCTACGCCAGATTTGCGATGGCACGCACCGTGAGGGAGCTGAAACGGCTCCCTGCTAACGGTAACTGTCACTAATGATTTGTTGAGCTAGTGCATCAGACTCAACAACTGGCCTCACGTCTTGATCCGGCGATGGGCTACGTTGCCTGGCTCTGACGACTTCAGTCTCTTTGTACTAATATTTAGACTCATTCTCACTCCGCTCCCCCTCACAACCATGGACATCACCCTCATCAGCACCAAGGCTGCGGCAGAACTCCTCAACCTCCACCCCAACAGCCTGCCGCGATTCCGGGAACAGCACGGGTGGTTAGCCAACGTTCACTATGTCAAGGTTGGCCGAAAGACGCTCTACGTCCAGGAACTACTGCTGCACTGGCTGGTGAACCAGGATAACCTGAATCTCCACTGGCAGGTGGTCGAGGACTTTCGACGGCAGTTCTCCAGGGAAAACTTCAAGCGCTCCTTCCTCAAGTCTCGCAAGTGACGCAGTCGTTCCTGGCTGCTAGTGGTCTGTCAAGACTAATTTTTAGGGTAAATCCCAGGGGATTTACCCTAATTTTTAACCGTGACGTTGCACTAGTCTTCGAACAGGTCGGGAATTTCAGGGCTGGTGCTGATGTCCCCTGCGTAGTGGTCGTAAAGCGTCCTGACGTTGTGTCCGGTAATCTCTGCGACCGTCGTGGGATGCATCACTCGCAGCATATGGCTAGTCCCCGTGTGCCGCGTGGTGTAGGGCTTGCGGTAATCGATGCCCTGTTGAGCTAGCACGCTTTTCCAGGCGCGACGGCGGAAGTTACGGTCATTGATATGGCCCCCTTCCTTCGCTGGAAATACGAGTGCCTCAGGGTCGTAGGGAGAGGGCTTGCGGCGCTTGAGCATCTCCTGAATCCGAGGCGGAAACTTCAGGATGCGGGCCTGATTGGTCTTGGTCGGTTTCTGCTCGCCCCGACTCCAAGCTTCGCCAATCCAGGCTTGGGCACAGTCCTCGCTGACGTGCTTCCATTGCAGACCGATCGCTTCCCCCGGTCGGCAGCCGCAGGTGAGTAGAAACTCGACATAGTCTGTGTAGTAGCTGTAGTAGGCATGGGTTCTGAACCCCTGCAGAATTGCCTTGACTTCCGGTGGGCTGAACGGTCGTGCCCGCTGCTTTGGCGGCACCTTGATGCGAAGATCCGCCCAGGGGTTCTCAACCGCGAGCTGCTTGCTGATGCCCCAGTCCCAGCAGCTCTTGAGCATCACCAGGCGTTCGCGCATCGTGATGGGCTGTAATTTCTTCGCCAGCCATTCCACGAAGGCGGCAGCTCTCGCGGTAGTGACGCCCTCCACCGACTGCTGCTTAAAGAAATTTTCGAGATGGTTCAGCAGTCCCTGGTATTTCTCCAGGGAGCGCTTTTCCACCTGCCGCGATTTGTACTCAGTAAACTGCTCGAAGAGCTGGACGACCTGAAGGTGCTGATTCTGCCGGTCGGGTTCTCCCCAGTACTTAACCAGCGTTGGGTCGTAGTTTTGTGTGGCGATGTCTTGCTGAATCTGGAGGGCACGCTGCTGGGCGACCGTCCAGTTTACCGGCGTATCTTCCAGGTTCAGGCTTTTGGAGCGCTGACGTTTCAGGTGGGGGCAGCGCCAGCGGAGGCGCAGCATCCCCTTAACGGACTCGACCCCGACGGTTCCCTTCTTGGAGCGCTGTTTTTCGGAGCGCTGAGATTTTGAGTATTGGCTTGCACAGCCCATGACTGCCTCCTGTTTTTCGTACTCAAACCGTACTCAAGAACGTTTGCAACCCCGTGATTCCATGAGTATAGGTTAAGTATCAGGCAGGCGTTTGGCGTGGAGGTGCGACGAAACCAGAAAGCACAAAACCCGCTCACTGAGCGGGTTTTGACTGCATCGGAGCGGCGGGATTTGAACCCACGACCCCCACTACCCCAAAGTGGTGCGCTACCAAGCTGCGCTACGCCCCGAAATTTGCTTTCCTAATATAGCACGTAACTTTGTAAGACGGTATGGTACGAGTTGAAAATTTGAATGAGTGGTTGGGAAGCTTGTTTCTCGCCCAAGATGAGGTCGAGTTACAGCCAACCCCGCAGGCGATAGACGACGATGCCGATATATTCTTTGAGGGCACGAGTGAAGCTCTCTAAATTGCTGGCATCGGGAATAGCCTTAATAAGTAGGGCACGGATAGTGGGCAGGGATTCTTCCTCCACCTGGCGTAGTTCCCAGAAATCTGTGGGGGCGGCGATCGCCTCAATGCCCAGCTTCCTGAAGATCATCAGCGATCGCGGCATGTGTAGCGCCGAGGTTACCAGCAGGATGCGGTTCATGCCGTTTTCTTCCAGGATTTGCTTCACATTAACGGCGTTTTCGTAGGTATTGAGGGAATCTGGGTCTTGCAGGATGGCCTCAGCCGGGACGCCCATCGCCTTGAGGATGGTCGCCATGTCTTCCGACTCGGGGGAGCCGTCGCTCATCCAGCTAATCCGCCCGCCGCTGAGAATCACCCTGGGGGCTTTGCCCTCGCGGTAGAGCAGCGCGCCATAGAGGGGGCGATCGCCCTCCTCGGAAACCTCTACCCAGGGACGGGGCGGCACCTGGGGCCGGACGCTGCCCCCCAGCACCACAATGGCGTCCGCATTGGGTAACTCAGCGGTGGGGACGTGCTGCACTTCGAGCGATCGCACCAGAGAGGCCGACACCCAGGCATTTCCCGCCAGCCCCAGCACCAGCAGGGCCAGGGTAATGCTGACTGCTGCGATGCGGGGGCGTTTCCAAACGGTGATTAGCGCCACTAACAGGCAGAGACAGGCGAAGCCCAGGGGATATACAAACAGGGGGAGCAGTTTTGAGAGAAATAGGAACATGTTTAGTGCTTTGATCCAGTGCTTTAGCCGAATACAACCGTGCGATTTCCGTAGACCAGCACCCGATTTTGCAAATGGAGCCGCACCGCCCGCGCCAGCACGATGCGCTCCAGGTCGGCCCCTTTGCGCACCAGATCTGCCACCTCGTCCCGGTGGCTGACCCGCACCACGTCCTGTTCAATAATCGGGCCTTCGTCCAGATCTTCCGTCGCGTAGTGGGCGGTGGCACCGATAATCTTAACGCCCCGTTCGTGGGCGCGGTGATAGGGATTGGCCCCGGCAAAGGCGGGCAGGAACGAGTGGTGAATATTAATGATGGTGGGGAACCGCTCCAGCAGCCAGGGGCTGACCACCTGCATGTATTTGGCCAGAATCACCAGATCGATGCGGTAGCGCTGCAACAGTTCCAGTTCTTGAGCTTCCTGATCCTGTTTCGTCTCCCGGCTGATGGGGATATGGTGATAGTCGATGTCAAACTGGTCGGCGATCGGCTTCAGGGTCAGGTGGTTACTGATGATTAGGGGGATTTCGGCGGAGAACTCCCCCGCCTGCTGCCGCCAGAGCAAATCCAGCAGACAGTGGCTCTGCTTCGTCACCCAGATGGCAATGCGGGGCACCGTGTCGGAAAAGTGGAGCTGCCAGTTAGCGTTGAGGGGTTGGGCGATCGCATTAAACGCCGGGCCAACGATGTCACGGGGCAGGTTAAACCCCTCAAGCTGCCACTCAATGCGGGTGAGAAACAGCCCCGCCGCCGCATCCGTGTGCTGGTCGGCGTGGATAATGTTGCCGCCATTGGCGTAGATGAAATTGGCGATTTTCGCCACCAGTCCCCGCTGATCGGGGCAGGAGATGAGCAGGGTTGCAGTCGCACCGGTCATAGCGTTGGCGTGGGTCGAAGGTGGGCA
>JAYKGU010000126.1:0-5235 GCA_035285585.1 Synechococcales cyanobacterium | reverse complement strand
TCGAGTTGAGTTCATCGGCAAAGCTGAACTCTTTCGCCAACACAGCACAGTACTTATTGAGGTCATACTTTGACACCCCTTTGTTATCCATCCAGTAGCGCAAGCACTTGTTGCGGATGAACTGAGCGGTCAGTATTGACTCATCGATTGCTTTGTATTGACTAGGTTTTGCTTTGATTTTGAACTCATGTACTATCATATTTTTACGCTATCACATTCAGCATAAGACTGCCAGATTTCATCTGGCGCGGGAACCGTCTGTATCCCCATGTCTGAAGCCAGGGGTTTTATCCGGTTCCCGAACCCTTCAATATTCGATAACTGGCTTGAATCTATTGGCTTGAATCTATTGACTCAAATTCAACAAGGAGGCGATCGCCATGTATCCAACCCGCCATCCACGCACCCGCTCAGGATTTTGGTTCCGCGTTCACCCCGGTAGGCTCTCCCTCTTAGCCCTGGCCGTGCTGATCACCAGCTGTGCCTCGGCTGCCGATCGCACCATGGAGAGCATCTCTTCTTCAGCGCTCAGTGGCGAACAGGAAGCCGCTGTCCCCGAAAGCGCTCCGGCTGAAGGCGTCCAGCCAGTGGCCGATGTGCCGCAGCCGCTCCCCCAGCTGGTGAAGCGAGCTGAGCTGATGATAGAAGTCAGCGCGGTAGAGGAGGCCATTGACCAGGCCGTGGCGATCGCCCGTGGGGCTGGGGGTGATTTGCTGGGGCTGAGCAACCAGTCCCCGCCCAACGAATCCGTGCCCCAGGTAGCTTCCCTGGAGATCCGTGTACCCCAGGCGCGGCTGGAAACGGTGCTCGATCAGCTCTCCCAACTGGGCCAGGTGGAGCAGCAGTTCCTCACCGCCGAAGACGTGTCTGCCCAGCTCGTAGACTATGAGGCACGGCTCCGCAACCTGCGCAAGGCCGAAGAGACGGTGCTGGGCATCATGGATCGGTCGGGGGAAATTAGCGAGGTGCTGCAGGTTGCCCAGGAGCTGCGCAACATTCGCCAGTCCATTGAGCAGATCGACGGAGAGCTGGCCAGCCTGCGCAATCGGGTTAACTATTCCACGATTACCCTTAGCCTGGAAGCCAAAGCGGCAGGTACCCCCAGCCAGATCACGGTGATCACCCAGCTAGGAGACAGTTGGCAGGGCGCAACCCGCTCCATGGCAACTTTTACGGTAAATTTAATCCAGATTGGCATCTGGCTGCTGGTGTACAGCCCCTACTGGCTGTTGCTGGCAGGAATGGGGTACTGGCTCCATCGCTTGCTGAAGGGCGATCGCCCCTCCTCCGCAGACCGTTAGGCTCCATCAAGCACCCTCCAGACGCTCCAGTTCTTCCAGCAGCAAAGCTTCCGCCTCGGCTTCCGACAGGTTCTCCAGGTCGATCGCCGCCAGATTCGACGGTTTTCCTGAACGACTGGTAGAGGACGCTATTGGGGAGGGGCTGGCATCTGCCGCGATCGCCCCATCGTTAAAGCAAGCACCGAAGAAAGTAGTTGCCACATAGCGGGTCAAATCAGCCAGGGTGGGGTAATCGTACACCAGGGTGGCAGGCAGCGGCTGCTCCAGGCTGGTTTGCAGGCGGTTGCGCAGCTCAACGGCGGTGAGGGAATCCAGCCCCAGGTCGGTCAATCCCTGGTGGGGGTCGGTGAGTTGGGTGGGTGAAATGCCCAGCACGATGGCCACCTGCTCCCGCAGATGGGTCTGGATGTGGGGGAGGCGATCGCCCGCTGCCATGCCCTGAAGCCGCTGCCGCCAGTTTGTCGATGCCGTGCTGGACGGCTCCTCGCTTAATAAAGCCCCCTTTTGGAAAAGGCCTCCCAGACCCTGCGTTCCATCCGCCGGCAGCACGCCCACCTGGGGGGATGGCTGACCCAGGAGGTGGGCCAGTACCTCAAACCCCTGCTGGGGATCCAGGGGAGCCATGCCTGTTTGCTGCAGCCGCTGACGGACAGGGTCACGGTTGGCCAGGCCCTCACCGCTCCAGGCTCCCCAGTTGATACTTAAGGCGGGAAGCTGCAGGGCGTGGCGGTGGTGGGCGATCGCGTCCAGAAAGGCATTGGCAGCGGCATAGTTGCCCTGGCCAGCGGAGCCGATCAGGGAAGCAGCCGACGAGAACAATACAAAGTGATCCAGGGCCAGCTTGCGGGTGAGCTGGTGCAGATGCCACGTACCCTGGACTTTGGCGGCCATTACAGCGGCAAAGCGCTCCCAGGTTTGCTGCTGCAGGGTACCGTCATCGAGCTGGCCCGCGAGGTGGAAGATGCCTTTAAGGGGGGGAGGGGGGGAGGAGTGGATGGGTGGATGAGTAGGTGGGTGGAGGGGGAGATAGGGGGTGAGGGCGGTTTTGAGGGCTTTGAAGTCGGCGACGTTGGCCTGGAGGATTTGGAGGGCAACGCCCTGGCTTTGCAGGTGCTCAAGGATGGATCTGGCTTCGGAGGAGGGCGGGCGGCGTCCCAGCAACAGCAGGTGCCGTGCGCCCTGGTGGACGAGCCATTGGGCTAGCTGCAGGCCGAGGGCACCCAGGCCGCCTGTGATTAAGTAGGTGGCGTTGGCGTGGATCGCTGGTGATGGTGTCGGCTGCTGGGGGGATGCGGCGGGCGCTTTAATCACCACTTTGCCGATGTGCTGGGCCTGCTGCAGGGTGCGGAAGGCATCAATGGCGCGATCGGCGGCAAAAGTTTGGTGGTGGAGCGATCGCAACTCCTTCTGGTCAAACTGCTGGTCAAACTGTCGGGCCAGGTTGACCAGCGCGGCCTGAATGCGATCAGGATAGCGGTGGGTAAAGTCCAGCAAGTCCAGGATTTTGTAGGTCACGTCAGGGCGCTGCTGGTGCATCTCAGCCGTTGTCCAGATACCCGCTTTGCCAATCTCCACAAAACAGCCCCCCGGCTTGAGAACCGCCAGACTTTTGGAGATAAAGTCCCCCGACAGGGCATTGAGGACAAAGTCCACCCCCTGTCCCTCTGTAATCCGCAGAATTTCATCCGCAAAGTCGAGGCTGCGGGAATTCATCACATGGGTCACGCCCTGGGCTTTGAGAAAGGCCCACTTGCCGGGGGAGGCCGTGGCAAAGACCTCGGCTCCGGCCCGCTGGGCTAACTGGACGGCAGCCTGTCCCACGCCCCCCGCCGCTGCATGGATGAGAATGCGCTGCCCCTTCTGGAGGGTTTGGGGGGTCGGTTCCTCCAAGCCCAGCGCATAGGCCGCCGTGAGAAAGGCGACGGGAACGGTGGCGGCTTCCTCGGGGCTGAGGGCAGCGGGCTTGGGCGTCACCCAGGCGGCGGGCACTGTCACAAACTGGCTGAAGCTGCCGGGGGCGATCGCCATCACCCAATCCCCCGGATGTACTGTCTGCACCGCTGACCCCA
Source organism: Synechococcales cyanobacterium (assembly GCA_035285585.1). Taxonomy (GTDB): domain Bacteria; phylum Cyanobacteriota; class Cyanobacteriia; order CAKZMO01; family CAKZMO01; genus JAYKGU01. The sequence continues at coordinate 1,865 of JAYKGU010000126.1, read as the reverse complement.
CCGCCGCAATCTGCCCCACACACTCCAGCCCCAGTGCCCCCGCCTCCCCTGGATACAACCCCAGGGCGTTCATCACGTCTCGAAAGTTTAGCCCCGTGGCGTGAACCTGAATCTCCACTTCGTCTGGGCCTGGGGAACGGCGAGCGTGGGGTTGCCAGATGAGGTTTTCCAGAGTTCCCTGATGCTGAATCTGGAGTTGAAGAGGGATGCGGTCGGATTGAGAAGATAGATGCTGAGCAGCAGGCAGGGCGCGATCGCCCACCAACCGTGCCCCATAGCGAATCCCCTGGCGAAAAGCGATTTGATCTTCCCCGTAATGTGTCCCAGGGACGACCGGGGGGCGATCGCCCAGCTCCGCCGCCAGCAATTGCACCGCCCCCTGGGGATGAGCGGGGTCGAGGTCAACCCGCACACAGCCCAGTTCTGGATGCTCCAGGGCAATCACCTGGCCCAAGCCCCACAGCGGACGCTGGGCCACCTGGACCTCGTCCCCCTCCCTCACCGCCTGTGCCCCCCAGGTGACCAGCCAGAGGCGGGGGCGCGATGAAGACTGCCAGCGGGAAGCGATCGCCTGCACCAGATAAAGGGTCGTTTCACAGCCCCGCTGCAGGCCATCGGGTAGGGCCGCCGGGGCCGAGTCAGCCGCCAGGTCATCCGTTAGGTCATCCGCCAGGTCAGCCGTCTGGAACCCGGCGTCTATCCCCCAAAAGGACACAATGCCGCTGAGGACAGGGGCACTGGCCCCATAATTTGCCTGCATCGCCCGCAGCAGTTGGCAAAATCCGTCGGGCTGGTGGGGATTGAGCTGGAACCGGTCTCCTGTCTGGGCGTATCGATCCCCCAGGCGCACCAAAGTTGCCCGGTGCCCACAGTCAGTCAAATGTTGCGCCAGGGCCGCCGCAAGGCCGCCCTCGTCCGCCAGGATCAGCCAATGGCCCGACGCAATGGCTGGCGTGGGGAGCGGCGGGAGAGGGCACCAGTCCATCCGATAAAGCCACTCTGTCCAGGGGGGGGATGATGGCTCCGCCCCCGCCAGAGAACGCCCCAGGACGGCGTCAGGACTGACCCGCTTCACGGACAGGCCAGAAATCAGGGCTACCAACTGCCCCGCCCCATCCAGAATGCGCACGTCTGCTGTAATTACGGGAGGCCGAGGTTCCCCCCACGGATGCAGCTTCACATGACTCCAGAGGCGCGTTCCTGGCTGGAGTCGGTCAAAGCGCAGGCAGTCAATGCCCATGGGCAGGTAGGTATCTCCCTGGGCGACGTCGGGCAGGGCGGCAAAAATCACCTGGCAGCAGGCGTCCAAAATTGCGGGGTGGAGTCGGTCAAACCCTGGCTCCGACAGCAGCGCATCCGGGCACTGCACCAGACCCAGAGCTTCCCCATCCCGCCGCCAGATCTGTTCAAGGATGCGAAAGCTGGGGCCATAGTCCAGGCCGAGGCGATGGCAGATCTGGTAGTGGATGTCGGGCGATCGCCCCTCGGTCAACCACTGCTGCAATGCCGTCAAATCAGTCGGGGGAGTCGTCGGCGTTTCCACTGGCGCGATCGCACCTTCACAGTGGAGCGTCCAGGGGGTGTCTTCCAGCGGGTCTGCAGCATTGGATGGCGCACTGAAAATTTGAAATCTCGCCCCGTCTCCGTCTTTCTGGAGGATGGTCTGCAGGGTGCGGGGGGTGCCGTCGGCCCACACCAGGGCGTGGGTCAGGGCCACGGTGCGCAGGCGCAGGGTATTGGTTTTCAGCACCACAGTTCCGGCGGCCAGGGCTATCTCCACATAGGCCGTTGCCGGGAAGACAGCAGTCGCCTGGATGCGGTGGTGGGCGAGGAAGGCGGGGTGGTGGGGGGTGAGGTGGGCTTCG
>JAYKGU010000125.1:0-26021 GCA_035285585.1 Synechococcales cyanobacterium | reverse complement strand
CTGATCAGGGCAATCAGGGTTTCCTCATTGAACTGGGAGAGGCGATCGCGCAGGGCGTCAAACCCTGACTGGGGATCGTCAAACAGGGTGCGCACATCCCGCTTGATGCCGTCGTAGTTCAGCTCAGGCCGCTCCAGGGAGTTGAGGTAGGCCCGCACCTGGGCAAACAGGCGATCGATGGCGGCCTGCACCCGTTGCTGTACATAGCGCACCTGGTTCAGGGCGTCGTCCCGCACGGAGAGGATCTGATCCACCGTATTGCGGGCTTCGGCTTCAGTCATGTCTGACCGCTGGGCCAGCAGGGCCTCCAGGGTGGTGCGGTCAAACTGGGAGAGGCGATCGCGCAGGCTCTCGGCTCCAGCTCGCGGATCGTTCAGCAGCAGACGCATGTCTCGCTGGATGCCCGCTGGGTCGAGTTCTGCCTTGTTGGTGGAGCGCAGGTAATCCGCAATGGAATCCTGGAAGCTCTGTACCTGCACCTGGGCCCGGTGAACCAGCCGTCGCGGTGCCCGGATAATGCTCTGCAAAGTGTCCAGGACACTGTCAACCACCTGATTCACCTGCTCTTCGTTCAGGTCACGCCGCTGGCTGAGCAGCTGCACCAGGGTCTGGCGATCTACCTCTGACAGCCGATGGCGAATGGCGGTGACGCCCAGTTGGGGATTGTCCAGCAGCAGCCGCAGATCCTGGCGGATGCCTTCGGGGTTCAGCTCATCACGATTAGTATTGCGCAGGTAGTCAGCCAGTTGACCCATAAACTGGTCGTACTGCTTCTGGGCCTGGTGGGTGATCTGCCGGGGCGTGTGGCGAATCTGCGTCCACCGCCGCTCCACCCGGTCGATGATGTCGTTGATTTCATCCTCGCTCAGATCCTGCCGCTGATTCAACAACTGCACCAGGGTTTCGCGATTGAAGTGGGAGGCGCGTGTCCGCAGAGCTGACGCTCCTGCCTGAGGATCGTGCAGCATCAGCTTCAGTTCCCGCTCAATGGCTTCGGGGTTGAGTTCATTCCGACCCGTATCCCGCAGGAATGCCTGGACGCGATGCCACTGGTCGCTAGCCCGTGACCGGATGGCTTCCTGGTTGTCCTGGGCTTCTTTGAGCACCTCGTTCCGGGCCGTTTCTAGCTGCATGACCACAAAGCCGATTTCGGTTTCTGTGAGGTCTTTCCGCTGTTGTAGCGATCGCTCAAAGAACGGACGATCCAGCCGCGAGAGGCGAGCACTCAGCTCATCGTAGTTAACGTTGGGATCCCGCAGGATGCGCTTGAGGTTGAGCTGGATTTTCTCAGGGGTGAAGTCCTCCTGGGGCGTTTGGGTCAGGTAGTTCTCTACCTCCGCCAGCATGGAGATCACCACCTGGCGCTCCATCGCCATTTGTGCCACCGAGAGGGCTTCAATGCGCACCCGATCCAGTACGTCCACCAGCTGCTGAATTTCTGCCTGGCTGAAGACGCCCCGCTGCCGCAGCAGGTCAGCAAAGTCGGCGCGGCTGTACTGCTCCAGTTCCCGATAAACCACTTCAGGATCGGCCTGGGGGTCGTAGATCACATCCCGGAACTCCCGCGCCACCCGGTCGGGGGTCATGCGCCAGTGGTAGGTGTTGAGCAGGTAGTTTTCGATATCGGCCTGGATAGCGCTGTATTCCCGGTCGGAGGTGTCGCTAAACTGGTTGGCGATCGCCCCGGCCTGCTCAGTGGCCTGCCGCTGAGCTGACCGTATCTGCCCCATGATTTTTTCCACATCCAGGTCCGACAGGTCGGTGCGCCCGATAATAATGCCCGCCAGACTGTTGAGGGTGGTGGAAAGGGCGTTGGTTAATGGATTGCTGCTGCCACCGCCCTGCTGGTCTTGCTGGTTCTGAGCCTGCGTACGGTTCTGGCGCAGTTCGGCAATCAGCTCGTCCAGCTTCTGGTTAAATTCCTGGCCGGTCAACTGCTCAGACGTAGCCATCCGCACGTACTCCGCCAGGTTAGACAGGGCACCGCCCGACCGCCGCCGATTCACCGAGCGGTTCCAGGTGGAGTAGAGCTGGTCGGCAATGCGGTTGACTTCCCGGTTGGAAAGGTCGCTGCGGCTGCTCACCAGATCCACAAACGCCTGCCGTCCCAGCACAGGTACGTCGCCACCAGAGGCCAGCTCGTCCACATTAGACTCCCGCAGCATGTTCTCAAATTCAGTGCGGATGGACTGCATATCCAGGTCGGGCGATCGCAACGTCCGCACATAGTCTTCCATCTGCTCGCGCACATGGCCCGCATCAATGGACGACATTTCCCGGCGAATAGCGGAGGCAGCGGCTTCTACGGTAGCGACGGCAGTTTGCGCCTCTGCCCCCCGACGCAGGGCGGAGGCAGCGGTACCAAAAAGCGCCTGAAAACCAGACGTGGCCGTATCGACCACCGAACCCACCAGGGAACCCACCGTAGTGGAACTGACCCACACCAGCAGGGAAAAGTAGGTGGCCCAAATCACCAGCCCCACGATCGCCCCTAGCCCTGGAGAGATGAGCAGACTCAGCTTCACCGCCAGCAGGGTGGCACAGAAGAGGGCAATGGTGACGCTGATCAGGGTACCCAGCCCCACGGCCAGGCCAATTTTGCGAATGGTGGTGCCAAAACTGTCGTGGTGAGAGTGTTTGTCATGGTGGTCATCATGATCATCATGATCGGACGAGCCGCCCATGGCAGAGATGCCTGCGGCGACTCCCAAATTCGTCAATAGAAACTGAAAGGCAAACGCCAGTACGACCCCGGCAATCAGGGCGACAAAAAACTGAGGTCCGCTAAAGACAAAGGAAGCGTCTTCTGCGGATGTGACCTCTGGCTCGACAATAACTTGCGAGAGCAGGGAAACGCTGCCTGTGGCAACCTCCCAACCCATTCTTCCAACGGTTTGAAACATGATCTTGAATCCTTGCCCACTTTTGCACTAAAGACTGGCAGGCTGTTCTCGCCCATGCGCTACCGGCGCGATCGCGCAAACGCCGATGGATAGCGGACGATGGGCTGTAGAAACAGCTTTGATGTGGGTTTAGTATCGGGGCTAGATTAGGCTGGAATCATCTTCCCGTAGTGGGACTTTTTTGCCGCTGCAAAGGACTGTCATCGTCAGTGAACAATGGCAAGCTGCGACCCCTGCGGGGTTTTGCTCACCTCAATGCGCAACTGAAACGCCTCCTTGAGCTGGGGGATGTGGGTGACGGTGAGGATGCAGGCAAAGTCAGCGGCGATCGCGTTAATGGCTCCCACGAGGCGATCGCACCCCGCCTGATCCTGGGTACCAAAGCCTTCGTCGATAATCAGCATTTGCAGCGCCGTTCCCGACCGCTGGGCCAAAAGCCGCGCCAGGGCCAGGCGAATGGCAAAGTTGATGCGAAAGGCTTCTCCGCCGGACTAGGTTTCATAGGGGCGGGTGCCCTGGGTGTCGGAGATGAGGATATCCAGGGTATCAATGAGCTTGTAGGCGGCGGCTTTCTCCCGCGCCAGGGACTTTTGCTTGTGCTTGCTGGCCCGCTGGGTGACGAACTGGATGTGGAGCTGGTTGGCACTCAGCCGTCCCAAAATTTGGTTAGACTCGGCCTCCAACTGGGGCAGCACGGTTTCGATAATCAGCGCCTGAATGCCGTTGCGGCCAAAGGCGTGGACGAGTTCTTGATGCACCCGTAGCTGCCGCCTGAGCATCTGCTGCTCCGCCTGCTGATCGGCCATCTGTTCCTGAATTTGCTCAAGCTGCTGGCGCTGCTGCTGAATCTGGCCAAGCTGAGCTAGCAGAGTATCCAGGTGCGATCGCCGCTCCCGCATTTGCTGCTCCAGGGCTGAGAGGGTAGCGCTGCCATCGGGGGATTGCGCCAACTGCTGCTCTAGCCAGGCGAGTTGAGCTTCAGTGGCCTGCCGTAATTCCTGCCGCTCGGTGAAGAGCAGCGCCCGCTCTTCAAGCTGCTGGTGTAGGACAGGATACTGCTGCTGGGCCTGGGTCAATTCCTGGTAGCGCAGTTGGTAGGGCTGGGCCTGCCGCAGGGCTTCCCGGACAGCCGCGTGGCGATCGCTGTCATAGCCCACCGTAGCAATATATTGATTGAGCCTCGCCATCTCCTGCTGGCGAGGGGAGGTCTGTTCGGCCTCAAGCTGCTGGGTGAGATGGGCGATCGCCACTTCCAGTTCTTCAAACTGCTGGGCCAGGCGGATACGCTGCTTTTGGGCCTGACGGATCTCCGCCTGCTTGATTTCGGCCCAGCGCCACTGATCGACCTGCCCCCGTGCCAGAGCATGGTCGCGATCGTCGTAGTGGAGCCGCTGGAGACTGTCCTCCAGTGCCCACAGCTCCTGCCGCAGGTCGGCGGCATAGCTTTCCTGCTGGAGGTGCTGCTCCAGGGCGCGCTGCTCGTGGATGAGCTGCACCAGCTGCTGCTGCCCATCCGCGACCGCATGAAACTGGGCCTGCAGTCGCCCGCTGTGCTCCAAAATTTTGCCGTAGCAGGCCAGCTCCTGCTCCAGTTCCCGGTATTCCTGCCGCAGCACTTTGATTTCCCGTTCGGATGTGGTGAGCTGCTCCCGCAGCACCCAGAGCTGGTTGAGGATTTCCTGTTTTTCCGTCTGGTGACGCTCCAGAACCAGGGTACGGTGTTGGGCATCCAAAGGGCGATCGCACAATGGGCAGGGGGGAAGTGAGGTGGGGTGGTGGAGTGGTGGGGTAGTGGGGTGGAGGAGGGAGATTTTGTGGTCGAGGTCAGCGAGCTGGCGTTCGTAGTCGCGCTGGCGTTCCTGGAGGCGTTCCATGAAGTTGCGTCGCTCGGTCCCTTTTTCCCGCACCTGGAGCTGGTAGGCGCGGCGCTTCTCCAGGTAGTCAATTTGTTCTGCGACCTGGGCGATCGCCCGCTGTAATTCCGGGTGGGTTTCCTGCTGCTGCTGGACGCGATCGATAGTGGTTTTCAACTCCTCCAGGCGGGCCGTGAGGCGCATCTGCTGCTGGTCAAGCTGCTGCTGAAGCTGCTGCCGTCGCTGGGCCAGGGGGGCGGCCTGGGCCTGGAGGTGGTCGAGGGTGGCGAGGCGATCGCGGGCCTGGGTTAACTGCTGGAGGGCAGCGGCAATGTCGCTTTCTTTACTGAGGATTTGCTGGAGATCCTGGTCCTGCTGGTGCAGGGTAGCCTGCTGTCCCTGGAGGTGCTGGATTTGCTGCTGAAGGGCGTCAATGGCGGCAGTGTGCTGCTGCTGAAGCTGCTGGAGCTGTTGCTGGGCCGTCTGGTGGGCCTGGAGACGAGCCGTCCACTGTTCATCCCTGGCCTGGAGTTCCTGAAACTGGCGATAACCTGTGGCGATCGCGTCAGCCTCCGTCAGCAGGTTGGCCAGCACCTGGAGCTGGGTTTGTCCCTGGTGGAGTTCGGTTTGCAGGCGATCGCAGTCTTCCTGCAGTCGCTGCCGCTGCTGCTGCTGGAGGGTGTATTCCTGCTGCCAGGCGGATCGCTGCTGCTGGATTGCCTGATATTGCTGGAGCTGGGCAGCATCGGCTTCCTGACAGCGCTGTAGTTCCGCAAGCTGCTGTTCGATTTGGGCGATCTGGGCGAGCACCGCTGGCATTTGCTGAATCTGGATGGCCGCCTGGTCGAGGGTGCGCTCCAGAACAGCCAGGTCGGTGCGAAGCTGGCGCGATCGCTCCTTGGCCCGTTCTGCCAGCAGGTCGTACTGGTCGAGCTTGAGCAAGTCCGCCAGAATCTGCTTGCGCTCTCCGGGACGCTTGAGCATAAATTCATCGGCCCGGCCCTGGCGCAGGTAGGCCGAATTCACAAAGGTTTCAAAGTCCAGCCGCACATGCTGTTGGATGAGCTGCTGGGTGGCCCGCATCCCCCGTGCCGTCAGGGCGCGAAATCCCGATGGGGTTTTCACCTGAAATTCCAGAGTGCCCCCCTGCCCCCGGTGGCGGGTGCGGACGATGCGGTAGTCCTGCTGCTGGCAGGCGAAGGTAAAATCTACACGGGCTTCGGCCTCCCCCTGATGGACAATATCGTCCTCTGACGCACCCCGGCTCTGACCCCAAACGGCCCAGGCGATCGCCTCCAGCAGGGATGATTTGCCTGCTCCATTTGCACCACAGACACAGGCCACGTGCAACCCGCTAAAATCCAGGGTTGCCTCGCGGTAGCTCAAGAAGTTTTTCAGCCTGAGGTGCAGCGGAATCATAGGGTGCGCCATCCATCCTAGATTCCACCATAGCAGTACGCTCGAACGTTAATACGGCTGAACTTTGAAAAAGTAGGGCAAAGTCAGGGGCGATCGCCGGATTTTTCCTAGCCAAACCAGTGGGAAGGCTCCCCATCCCTTTGGGAACCGTCGCTCTTGGGCGGGATGTGCGATCGCACCCATTCAGCATTACTGCGAATCAGCTTTTGAATGCCCTGGTGGATTAACTGTTCGATCTGGGGCTGCTGGAGGGCCAGTTGGTGCGATCGCGCATCAATGAGCTGGTCGTCCTGTCCCGGATGGACGGTGATATAGCGATTCTCAACCCGATTCAAAACATAGGCCACTAGCTCACGCCGCAGTTCTGGATGGGCGAAGGCCTGTCGATAGGGGCGGTGGGGATATTGCCCCAGCACCCGCTCGACCTCGCGGTTCACCACGCGTTGGGTGATATTTACAACTTTAGTTGTCATTACAATCCTCTTTGGTTATTGCCATCCCGGTGGAGATGCAGCCATATCACCGGCACGGCCATGCTCCGGCTCAATGCCGGGTTTATCTACAATCTTGACGGTGCTGGCCCGTGGCCCCTGCTCCGCCTGCACTTTGAAGAAATGAACCCCCGTACCTACTTCCATCCGGTCAAAGTCATCGTTTAATACACTGCCGCGATTGAAGTAGACATCCTCACCATCCAAAGCCTTGATAAATCCGTAGTCTTTGTCGGGGTAAAGAACTTTGACGATACCGTCCATCTCCTGGTCGGGGTGGCGCTTGACTTCGTCCTGCTCGCGGCGGTTGAGTTCAACCAACTGCCGTCGTGCCGCGTCAAAGGTATCCCGAATGACGGTTTCCAGCGGTACATATTGAGTGCCTTCACCTGGATTTTTAGTCGCAGCCAGCTCATGGCCAGGGGGCACAGTCATATCGATCCGCACCCGATAAGGGGAGCCGCTGTCTGGGTGGACATGGGTTTTCTCAACGCCGATGCGGCAACTGCTGAGCTGGCTACAAACCTCTTCCAGCTTGCCGACTTTTTCTTGAATCAAGGCATCCAAAGCATCTGTTTTTTCAACACCTCGATAGGAAACTTCCAGGGGAACTCGCATAGATTTCCTCGTTTACAACAAAAATTCAGGGCTACCTGACCCCAGGTCATGAACCTTGTAGGGGCGACCTCGGGGCAACGTAGGGGCAACGGCAACGTAGGGGCAAAAGGCCCTTTGCCCCTACCGCCTGTTCGCCCCGACAGGTTTGTGTCCTGCTGCCGGATGACTCCAACGACTGACCTTTGCCTGCCTACGCTGTGGCTGCTAGGGTCGTGGGCTTGGGCGACTCCACCTTCTCACCCATGCGGGCACGATAAAGGGTAGAAAGCCGCTCCTCACAGGTCAACAGGTTTAACTCCACCTGATGAAAGAGATCGGCGGTGGTTGGGTCTGTGAGCTGGCTACTAAAGTGCATGGCGTCCACGATGCCCGTCTGGATGTCGCCCAGGGTGCGGCGCATGATGGAAAGGTCGTCGCTGGACTGGAGCCAGCTTTGCAAGGTCGCGTAGGCATCACTGCCAACGGTTTGCCAGGTCACTTCCTCACCCAGGGCTTTGAGGCGAGCTTCCAGGAGCATTAAATTAGTGTTTTTCACGCCGACGATTTCCTGCAGCACCACGCCCAGCTCTGGGTCAGCGGCGCGATCGCCATACTGCTTCAGGGCATCCAGGGTATACCTTTCTCCCAAAATACCCGCGTTCAAAGCATTGAGAATATCCTGACGGCTGGAACCGCCCCATGCGGCGGCCCGCTGCCACCAATCAAAAGTGGTATTTGTCTCGGCGTCGGGTCGGGTTACCTGCGTGAGCAGGCCCAGGTTGCCGAGGATGGCTTCTGTGAAAAGCGCCAGGTCGCTGGGGCGGCGGGAGGTAATCAAGTTACCGTCCACCACTACGGACTCGTCCACATAGGTTGCTCCGGCATTCTCCATATCTTTGCGGATGGAGCGAAACCCCGTTGCCCGCTTGCCCCGGAGCTGATCGGCCTCAATCAACACCTGCGGCCCGTGGCAAACCGCCGCTATCAAGATGCCCTGGGCCATCCCATCCATCACCAGGCGCACCGCATTGTCATTGGTACGAATATGGTCAGGAGCCTGACCGCCAGGGATAATGATGGCGTCAAAGTCCTCAGAACGAACCTCGGTAAAAGTGGCGTCGGGCCTGACGGAGACTTTGCCCTGCTTGCCTTTATACTCATCATTCATCCGGGAACCAACGACGCGGACGTTAGCCCCCGCCTGCTTTAGCGCCGTGTAGGGAATTTTGAATTCCGAATCTTCCACCCCATTGCCGATGAAAATGGCAACGCGCTTTTGGGCTGTAGAGGTGCTGCCGTTTTCTGGACTGACGGTGTTAACCATTGATAGATACCCTCCTATATGCCTCGCCCCTGCAGGTCACATGCGGAATTATTTAATTTGCGTCTTTCGAGGTGTCGATATCGAAGCGTAACGCATTAAACTCCCTATCATTCACTCACTTTCTAGTCTAAAATATCTCAACTGTGGCCCCATCCAACTAAGGGAATAACCCGGCAAAAGTTTTCCTGGACTGGATTAAGGGCGATCGCCACCCACCGATTTCCCTGGCTGATTCCTTTAAAGATACTTGAGAACTTCCGCCAGAATCTCCACCATCTGATAGATGTGCTGCTTCTTTAAAATCAACGGCGGTGACAGGGCAATAATGTCCCCCGTGACCCGTACCAGCAAGCCCTTTTGAAAGCACTGCACCATGCAGTCATAGGCCCGCTTGCCTTTCTCCCCTGGAATAGATTCCAGCTCAATCCCAGCGACAATACCCAGGTTGCGGATATCAATCACGTGGGGCAGACCATACAGGGAGTGAACGGCCTGTTCCCACTCCGCCGCCAGACTTTGTGCCCGATCAAACAGCCCTTCTTCAGCGTAAATATCCAGAGTGGCCAGGGCCGCCGCGCAGGCCATGGGATGACCGGAGTAGGTATAGCCGTGGGGCAGTTCAATCCCCTGTTCTGGCCCATGCATAAAGGCATCATGGATTTCCTTGCGCACAAACACCGCCCCCATAGGAATGGTGCCGTTGGTGATGCCCTTGGCCACGGTCATCATATCGGGCACCACGCCAAAGTAGTCGGCGGCAAAGGCCGTCCCCAGGCGACCAAAGCCCGTAATCACTTCATCAAAGATCAGCAAAATGCCGTGGGCGGTGCAAATCTCCCGCAGGCGCTCCAGATATCCCCTGGGGGGAATTAAAACCCCGGTGGAGCCTGCCACAGGTTCCACAATCACGGCAGCAATGTTGGAGGCGTCATGCAGGGCGATCAGGCGCTCCAGTTCGTCGGCCAGGTGGGCACCCCAGCCTGGCTGACCCTGGCTAAAGGCGTTGTGCTCCAAGTTGTGGGTGTGGGGCAGGTGGTCTACCCCGCTGAGCAGGCTGCCAAAAAACTTGCGGTTGGGGCCAATGCCCCCCACGGAAATGCCGCCAAAGCCGACCCCGTGGTAACCCCGCTCCCGACCGATGAGTCGCTGGCGGGTGCCCTGACCTGTGACCCGGTGGTAGGCGATCGCAATTTTTAAAGCCGTATCCACCGCCTCGGAACCGGAGTTGGCGAAAAACACCCGGTCTAACCCTGCTGGAGTCATCTGGGTCAGCCGCTCTGCCAGCTCAAACGGCCCCGGATGGCCCATCTGGAAGGTGGGGGCAAAGTCCAGGGTCGCCGCCTGGCGATGGATGGCCTCGACAATTTTGGGCCGACAGTGGCCTGCGTTCACGCACCACAGCCCCGCCGTACCGTCCAGAATCTGCCGCCCATCGTCGCTGGTGTAGTGCATATCCTTCGCGCTCACCAGCAGGCGGGGACTGGCCTTAAACTGGCGATTGGCGGTAAACGGCATCCAAAAAGCGTCGAGGGAGGCGGTCAGGTTCTGCATAGCGCTGTTCGGTAGATGGCGGTGCCCAAGATTGGGGCAATCTTAAGGGATGAATCCCACGATAAATCGCTCAACCATGCTAACTCTATACTTTTAGCTGTAGCGATTTCTCAAACAATTTCTCAAAAAAATTCACTCAGGATCTCGAACCCATGCCCGCCCCGCCCCGGATCAGCGTTATCATCCCCACCTACAACGGCGATCGCTACCTCAGTGCCGCCCTCGACAGCGTGCTGGCCCAAACCTCGCCCGCTGCGGAAATCATTGTGGTGGACGACGGCTCCACCGATGGCACCCGCGCCTGTCTGGAGCAGTATGGCGATCGCCTCCGCTGCATTTACCAGGAGAACCAGGGGGTGGCGATCGCCCGCAATCGTGGCGTGGAGGCGGCCCAGGGAGACGTGATTGCCTTCCTCGACCAGGACGACCTGTTTCGCCCCCACAAGCTGGCCCAGCAGGGGGCGGCCCTGGCGGATGCCCCTGCCATTGGCTTTGTCTCCAGCGGCTGGCAAATTTTGGATGCGGCGGGTAGCCTGCGCTCGGAGATCCGCCCCTGGCAGGACGCCTCGGCCCATGACCCCAGCACCTGGCTGATCTGGAAGCCGGTTTTCCTGGGGGCAATGCTGTTTCGCAAAGCGGCGCTGGCGGCGGTGGGGGGCTTTAATCCTCGCTTTCAGCAGACGTCAGACGTGGAGCTGGTGCTGCGCCTGGTGATGGCGGGCTGGCAGTGGCGGTGGACGCAGGTGCCCACGGTGGGCTATCGCCAGCACGACAGCAACGCCTCCCGCAATGTGGCTCAGCAGGCCCAGGAACTTGAACAGGTGCTTGACCATCTGTTTGGTCAGCCCAATCTATCGGACACGGTGCGGCAACTGGAGGCGGCCTCACGCTATCAGAGCTACGTCTGGAGCGCCTGGCGGTTCTACGCCAATGGGGACTTAGCCGGGATGCAAACTTCCCTGGAAAAATCCCTGGGCCAGACCTCGCGGTTGACGAGCGAAGTTGTCCTAGACTGGGTGAAGCAGTTCAAAGCCTATGCGGGCGAGTATGGGGACGGATTCAATGCCTATCAGCTAAGTGAAACCTCTGCCTGGAAACAACTCATCGCCAGGGTGCTGCTCAGCCCTGGATTTCGGTCGACCTCTGTGCATCTCAACCCATAGCAACCTGAATGATAGATATGGCAGCTCCGAATAAGCCCCTGGCCGCCCTCGTCTGTGGCTACGAGCGGGGCGGCACCACGCTCATCTCAGAAATTCTCCGGCAGCATCCCGACCTCTATAGCGGGTTTGAATGCGGCTTTTTGCTGAGCGATCGCCCCGCCGATTTTCCGACCCTCAAGCCCTACTGCGACCTCCTCCGCCCCGGCTGGCAACTGCAGGAGGGCGATCTGGCCTACATCTGCGAAGCTGAAGATTGGATCGACGCCTACCAGCGGCTGGCGGAAAAGTCCCCCATGGTGGAAGACAAGTCTGCCTGGATTTTTGACAAAACCCCCAAGTACATGCTCTCCCTGAACAAGGTGCTGAACAAGGTGCCGGATGTACCCTGCATTTTAATCGTGCGTGACCCCAGGGCGGTGATCCACTCCTGGGCAAAGCGATCGCCCAACATTCAGCAGTGGCTGGCCGCCCACCTCAAGTCCCACTGCGAGCGCTATGCTGCCTATGCCCGTGGCTACATCCACGCCCTGCGTCAGGGGCATGGCGATCGCCTCCTCCGCATCCAGTACGAACAGCTCTGCCAGGATGGCCCCTCGGAGGTCAAAAAGATCTTCGAGTTCCTCAACTTTGACTTTGACCCCGCCTATCTCTCCTTTGGCGATGGGGCAACCTTCAATAATGTCTATGGCGACACCATTTCAACGGAGTACCTCCAGCGCTACAGGCAAGACTTTTCAGACGAAACCTGCCAGCAAATTCTGGCGGCTACCCCCGAAGCGAAGGAATGGTTCTGGGAAGGGTGAAGAATTGCTGCCACCCCTGCCTGATGTGTCATCGCTTTATCCAAGTTTGACGCGGTTCTACATGGAGTCCAGAACTTTGCCTCCATGGAGGGCGCTGAGTTTAAAGTAATCCAGATGCTTGGCATTGAGAGCAAGGGCGACATTCATGTGATCAAAGGCGCTCACGAGCCACTCCACGGCTTCCTTTTTGAAATCCGCAAATCGGTGATGGAGGTAGGCAAACCGCTTTTCTAGCTCAAAGCGCACCATCTCGCAGGCCAGAACGATATTGAGCAGGATGCTGGTAACCACATCTGCACCAATGCCGGTGATCAGATAGTAGAGATGGTCGCCGCCTAACCGCGAGTCGTCGTGTTTTGCGAGGGCGTTGAGTAGTTTTCTAAATAGTTGAATTTTGGTAGCTCGCGTAAGCGGTACGTCATCTGGCAAACAGGCCAGCGTTGTTTGAAACTCGCGGCTGAACCAGCGCTGATGGCCAGGGGCAAGCTGACATACGGGTTTCATGACATAGTCGTAGGTGGCACGCTTGAATTCGCTGGTCGTGCCAATCTGCTGCACCTCCGTTTTAAAGAGGTCAGACTGCCTTTTGAAACTGTCCTGTCGCTTGGGTCGGTACAGGTCGATCGCCCGACAAAGTTCTGCATCTGGCAGGCCGGTGGGGTTGATCCGCTCAGCGTGGGACGAGCGCTTGTAGCGAATATAGAACTGACCGAGCTGATGGTGATACCGGCGCAGTTCCCGCTCTTGCTTTTGCAGGACGCCAGAATTGAGGTTCCCATCGGCACTTTCAATGTCGAGAGTTTGCGTCCCCGCCTCGTAAATGAAGAAATAATCTGAGAAGGAATCGCCAAAATAATTGCGCGATCGCCCCTCAGCATAGCCATCCTGATCTTCTAACAAATGCAGGTGCTTCTTGAGCACAGCGTAGTAATCGCTCTCCTTGTAGAGGCGCAGGGTCTCGCGCAGCTTTTTGCTAAAAGGGCTTAGCCCCCGCCCCTCCGGGATATCCTCAAGCCACAGGATGAGCTGCTCCAGGGCGCGTCCCCTCATCCCATCTAGATGCCAGGGGTTCGCCAGGGTGTAGTAACAGCGGTTGATAATCTTCAGTCGGTGCTGGTCAAAATCGTCGAATTTAACAATTTCCCTCCACGCGGTTTGGACTGCTCCGCAGTTTGGGGCGATGCCATCCCAAAGCAGGCGATAGAAGGCCGCGATCGCTTCTGGGGGGGGCAAAGCGGCCAGGCTCCTGATGTAGCCATAGACCTGGCGCTGTTCGGGGGTGTCTGGTCGGGTTGCGTATTGGTTATCAGATAGATACATGCCCTGGATCTCCTGCTGAATGCACTAACGACGGGCGGCGGGATGAGGCACTCATCTCACCGGGGGGCTGATCGGCGTTCTGGCTCTGAGATGGGGAAGTCAGGCCCAGGACCTATGCACTGCATGCAGTGTCCTGGATCTCTGGGTGTTTTGATGGGAACTCAGCTCTCACCAAAACACCAAACTGCGAAAGCCGTATGAACTTTAGGGAAAGAATTAAGAATATAAATATCACCAGAGCATAAGGCAATGTGGCCCCTTGTGATAGTTACGCAACTGACCATCGTCATTTTTTAGCGTCTGAAATTGTTGCCCCTAGCGATCGCATCAGCTCTTTTTCGGCAGTAGTCAGCCCGTGAGTTCCCTGCAGGTTGCAGTTAGCATAGTCAAAAATCGAACCGTCAATTTCCCAAAAAATCTCTTGCTTCTGGGCGTCGTAAAGCTGCACCTGGTTGGCAGTCAGCAGCAATAACCAGCGGTCTTCCGCAAAGCTTTTGACTGTGATTGAACGCATATCTGCCTGCTTGAGGGAACGCAAACTTTGCCTCTGCCAGGCCCAACAAAAGATGAAACCACTGTCCGTACTGCCAACTATATTGTGTCCGTTTTTACTAAAGCATAAATCGACAATCATGCCTTCAGATAGCACAATTTCCTGGAGCAGGGTGGTCTGATTCCGCAGGCAAATTTGGGCGTTCTGGATTTCGGCACGGAGCAACCCCTGCTGGTTCCATGCCGTCGCCAGACAGATTCGGGAGCCGGAGGATAGTTCATCATAGGGAAGGGAGCTGCCATTATCCGGGGATAGGCACCAGAGTAGAACGCGGTTGCCCATGCCGACGCTGGCCAGGGAGCGCCCGTCGGGGCTAAACGTCAGGTTGCAGACCTCATTTCGATGATTGTCCAGGGTTCTGGCCTGGCGGATGATTTCATTCCAGAGAATAATTTGGCCATCCACCAGCCCAATGGCGATATGGCTGGAACCGTTACAGGCAAGACAACTGGCGCGATTCGGCAACTCGACAAGCATTTCGGGATCGGCACTGCTGTCTAGCCACCAGGAGTAGACGCGTTGATTGCTGACAAAAATGAGCGTTCGTTTGTCCTGAAACCGGATCTGATCGATGGGGGCAGCCGCCTGTCGAAAAGCCTGGAGCCGCAGGGTGCCCCCCTGGCGCTGCCAGTAAAGCAGATGGCCGTTTTGATCGCCAATGGCGATCGCCCCGCCCCCCGCTGCCAGGTCTGTGGTCAATGGGGCAGACAGGCGCAACGGTAGCCGCGCTTCCTGAAAGACACAGCCCTCCAGATTGGCATCCCGCAGATCGGCCCGCCGCAGATCCACATGGCGCAGCGGCAGCCCCCGGAGGTTCAGTTTGGCAAAGGTCAGGTTTAGAGTCACTGCCAGGTTGGTCAGGTTGCTGATGGCGATATCCTGCTGGGGGAGGGGCGATCGCCGCACCTGGTCTAATAGCGCCTGAATGGCATCACGCTGCTCCTGACGAAAGCTATGGCGGTTGCGGCAGCGCTCGGCCAAATTCTCCAGTAAGTGCTGGTGCTGCCAGCGCTGTCGCTGGACGGTGGCTGACCCGTGAAAAAGCCGATACTGACACAGCCGCTTCAGGGTACGGCTGGTTAATTCGGCTTCCATGCCTCGGATAACCTGCTCGGCCAGGACGTACTCCAGCAGGGGCGGGTCGAGGCGATAGCACTGGTTGGCATCCCGGCGCACGAGACTACGCCGTTCCAGGGAGGTCAGGGCATATTCCAGGTCGGATGGCAGAATGCCGGGAATATCCAGATGGCGAATTTCGCCGTAAACCACCGGCTGCAGGAGCAGCCAGAACAGCAAGCGATGTTCCGCATCCGTCAGCCGCTCCAGTTCCCGCTCCAGGGTGGTGACCAGGTGGGGATCTAGTGAGGGATTGGCCAGAAAGCTGGCGACATCCTGTGCAGGCGATCGCTGGAGCCGTTCCATCTCCATGGGTAACCAGGCGGGATTGCCGCCACAGAATGCCACCAGATCCTCCCAGCGGGCGATCGCGTCGATGGGCACATTGCGGGCCTTCAGCAGGGTCGCCGCATCCTCCGGCTCCAGCCTGCTGACCGGGTGGATAAACAAAACGCTGTAGTACTGGGGGGCAAAACAGGCCGGGGGTTCCTGCCCGACCCATAGCAAGCAGCCTGCGTGGGCCGGGGCTTCCAGCAAGCGTTTCAGCCAGGTTTCATAGTCAGCGCAGACCTCCTGGAACTGGCCCGCCAGTTTTCGGGGCTGCAGCAGCACTTCGGTTTGGTCAATGACCACAAGGACACGGTGGGTTTGCAGGATTTCAGACAGGGCAGAAATGGCTGAATCAGCCCAGATCTCCTGGTGAAGCTGGCTTGAGACCTTGCGGTACAGGCTCTCGACCGTCGGCACATCCGCTGCCTGGCAGGAAATGACTGCTTCAAAGTCCGAGCGAATGTGCTCCACCAGGGCATAAGCCAGGGACGTTTTACCCGCACAAGCGGCCCCCTGAATGCACACAATCCGCCGTCCACTTTGGATGGCTGCCGTTAGCGCCAGCAAATCCTGTTCCCAGCATTTGAACCGGATCAGGGAGCGGGGGGATTGAAGGGTGGAAGAAGGCGCAGGCGGTAATGGAGAGGGGGCGGTTTGCGATCGCCAGCTTTCGTACCAGTTCTGCAGCCGACGGTGGCAGTTCTTTTTCTTGATTTCGTCATTGAGCGCCTTGCCCAGCCGTTTAAAGACAAGGTAAGCGTCGTTTTTCAAGGTTTGTGGTTTATAGCTGCCGAAGCCGTGGGTGCGCAACCAATCGGCCATTCGTGGGTAAGTCAGGCTTGGTTCGCTGAGGCAGGCGTAAAGAACCGACCGCTGTCCGTTCGGTAAATCCTTACCATCCTGACCTTTCAGATAGCGCTCCAGGCAGTCCAGAAGCGCCTCGACTGTGTCCGGTTCCATGCTGCTGGCTGTGATTACACCCTGACCTGCCAAGCAGTCTACCGCAAACGGACTGACTTTTGATGACTTTTAATGACTTTTTACGGCGACTTTTCCGGCGCAGACTGATTTTTGAACTGACAAATTTTGACCAGTTCTGACCAGATATGACAAAAAATGCCTTTTGCTGACTAATAGTTGGGGTGAAAACTGTCAGCAAAAGGCTCAAATAATTGACTGACTTCTAAGCTGGATGAATCCGAAAAACGCTTGTCAGAATATTAGTAAGAGAACTGAGAGAAACGTTTGAGAGATAAGCAATACCGGAGGAAAACCAGATGTTCGCATTTAGTTTTATCACAAACGGACGTGGCGATCGCTCCCAATCTGAAAAGATCCCCGTTCCCAGCTCATTGTTCCCAACGAGCGATCACGCCACTGTGGTCAATGCCATTACTCCCAACCAGTTAGGCCGAATTCGCTATCAGGATACCTACTGGTTTGGTTGTGCCTTACACGATGTCCATATCCCAGAAGGTACCGTGGTTGAGGTGCTGGAGCGCCGAGGAAATACCTGGCTGGTGACGCCAGCGCCTCGCCTGCACTATTTAGCAGCAGAATACAACTAAGTAAGTGGCCACAATTAATCTATTTTCATGGAGGTAAATATGTGTGAGAACTCGAATCGGGGAACCAATCCGCCAGCTTCAAATGGTCAGTTCTACTACGCGGCTGAATGGCTGCAAGATAAGCATCAAGTACCCGAAAATGAGCCGACCCAGCATCAGAAACTTTCGAAAGATGGGCGATCGCCCATTGATTGGGAAAGGATCGCCAATCAATGTACCGTTGGCGCGGGGCTAACCCTTTTGGTGTTGATTGGCTGGTTTCTCGGCGTGACCTACGAGCGAGCTACCCAGCGCATGGAGCAGCTTCAACCCATCGGACAGTTCTATGGCGAGCAGGATGATCTGAAGCAACCCAGCGAGCACCCCTACCGTCCTGCCGCCTAAACGTTAAACCGGAACAGCATCACGTCCCCTTCCTGCACCACGTATTCTTTGCCCTCACTGCGCACCAGCCCCTGATCCTTGGCGGCGTTCATCGAGCCGGAGGTCACCAGATCCTCATAGGCGACGGTCTCTGCCCGGATAAAGCCCCGCTCAAAGTCCGAGTGAATGACCCCAGCCGCCTGAGGGGCTAGCATGCCCGCGCGAATCGTCCAGGCGCGGGTTTCCTTGGGGCCAGTGGTGAAGTAAGTCCGCAAGCCCAACAGCTCGTAGGTGGCGCGAATGAGCGATCGCAACCCCCCTTCCTCCACCCCCAGGGATTCCAGAAAGTCCTTCCGCTCGTCCTCCGGCAGCTCAATCAGCTCCGACTCCACCTGGGCGGAAATGATCACCACCTGGGCATTGTCCTGGGTGGCGATACCCCGCACCTGCTCGACCCACTCATTGCCCGTGGCCAGGTCGTCTTCGGACACGTTGGCGGCGTAGATGATGGGCTTGCGGGTGAGCAGCCCCAGGGGTTTGACAATCAGCTCTTCTTCTTCGTTGAGCGTCACCTGGCGGGCCGACTTTCCCTCGTTGAGCACGGGCAGGATCTTCTCCAGAACTTCCAGCTCCGCCTGGGCCTCTTTGCTGGTGCGGGCCTGCTTGCGAACGCGATCGCTCCGTTTCTCTAACTGGGCCAGATCCGACAGGGCCAGCTCCAGGTTAATCACCTCAATGTCCCGCAGCGGATCAATGGAGCCAGAGACATGGATAATGTCGTCGTTTTCAAAGCAGCGCACCACATGCACAATGGCATCCACCTCGCGAATGTTGGCCAGAAACTGGTTGCCCAGCCCCTCCCCCTGGCTGGCTCCTTTCACCAGCCCAGCGATGTCTACGAACTCGACGCGGGCGGGAACGACCTCGGCGGAACTGGACAGGTCGGCCAGAACGGCCAGCCGCTCATCGGGCACCGCCACCACGCCCACGTTGGGTTCAATGGTGCAAAAGGGAAAGTTAGCCGCCGTGGCTTTGGCGTTGGCGACCACGGCGTTAAACAGGGTGGATTTGCCGACGTTGGGCAGTCCGACGATTCCGGCTCTTAGCATAGGGATTTGGTTGCAGACGATAGGACGCAGTACTCACAGTCTCATAGTGTGACATACTCCCCCGGCACCTGTGGCCCCTGCTATCCTGATTCCGTCCGATGCTTTTCTTTCAGGGGATTTGAGAGCAGCAATGGTGTCTGTACTCTGGCGGCGAAAAGGATCAGGAGAGGGGCGATCGCCCTATATCCAAAGTTAAGAGTAAACTTTACAAAGTCACTTGCAATGTAAAGCAAATTGCTTTACATTGGACAAGCTTAGTACAAGTATATGCACCAATCCAAATGCAGTTGCCTCTGTTTCCATCAGAATTAAAAGCAGGAGCGAAGGATAGGTCATCTTTTAGCGATCCTAGCTTTGCAAGCAACAAGCTCCTGCCAGTACATCGCTGGACACCTTGGATTGCGGGTTTTTCTAGCAGATTTGTGCGTGATGTGTTAGAGAGCAAATTGTCGAATAGAGGAACTGTTCTGGATCCGTTTGCTGGTGTAGGGACAACTTTGGTTGAAGCCTCTCTTTTAGGACATGACGTAGTTGGTTTTGAAATTAACCCATATGCTGCTTTGGCGTGTACCACCAAAGTCAATGCTCATAAACTTGACCCAAAAGTCATTGACCAGGAAACCAGAAAACTTGAGTTTTTCTATAGGGATGCTTTGAGCAAGGAATATTCTCCAATTAGCAAGCCCCCTGCTGGATTTAAAACGCGTAAAATTTTCTATAGCCCCGCTGTTCTGAAGAAAGTTCTAATCATTCACGATTTCATTCAGCAAATAGATGATGTCCAAGTTCAGCAAGTCTTTCGGCTAGCATTTGCCTCAACAATGGTGAGTTATTCAAACTATTCCTATGAACCAAGTTTAGGAACTCGAGGAGCGGCAGGGAAAGTCGATATAGAAGATTTTCCCGTCATCAAAGTCATTGTCGATAAATTAGAAAAAATAGCTCTAGACGCGGAATGGTTTTCCAAAAACATGCGAGCTAAAGATAGAAAAGTAGAAGTGATTAATTCTTCTTTTTTTGATTGCCACATATATGCTGAAAGAGCGTCTATTGATCTTGCAATCACTTCACCACCCTACTTAAATAACTATCATTATGTTCGAAATACTCGCCCTCATCTCTATTGGCTAGGTTTTGCAGAGAAACCGAACGATACAAGGAACTTAGAACAACAAAACTTTGGAAAATATTGGCAAACTGTACGTGAAGCGGGTGTTGTAGATCTGAATTTCCCTGAGCCACCAAATCTGCTCAAAGAACAGCTAGAATACCTCCGAACACTGAATACTGAAAAGGGAATCTATGGCGGGAATGGTTGGGCTAATTATGCAGCATCTTACTTTAATGATTGCTATCGGTTTATAATTAGCCTTCGATACATACTTAAGCCGGGTAGTTCGGCGTATGTTGTTATCGGAAATAGCATTTTGCAGGGAGTCATGATTCCAACAGATGAATACTTGGGTGAAATCGCTAAAAATGCTGGACTGGAACTGATTAACATTGACATCCCTCGTAGCACGCGCGTAGGCAACAGCATAATTAAGTCATCCGTACGAGTCTCAAAAGCTGACAAATCGCATAAATTGTACGAGTCTGTCGTTGAATTGCGTCAACCAAAGTGATTTCGGATTGATTCAACTAGTTTAGTGTAATCAGGACGCCGCCCTTGCCATTTCTTCTCCCAGCTACGACCAGGATGAAGAGTATCCCATCCAGCAAGGATTTGCCCGTACCGATTAATTCCAGGATCATGGTTTCCAAAACCGTCAATAACGCTATTCCAAAGAGGTCGATACCTTCGAATAGTTGCGGCTTCGACCGCAGTAATCAAGCTACTTTCTTCGCCTTCTAAAATAGCAAAGCGGCACTGGAAATCTACAACTTCAAGGTTCTCAGCAGCCTTAATACTGAAAGCATGCTCCTTCAGGCGGCGATACAGAGCACTAGATGCAGAAGTTGCGCTTCTAGCTTGCCGCCAACCGCTCGGAACTGCCTTCCCAGCATAAATTGGCATTGATAAGGCTCGCCTGTTGCTTTGTGCAACTAGATCATAGGGGGGAAACGCACCAGTGTAGTAAAGGAGGTAGATTCCTGCTCCTTCAAAAGCTTTGGGAGGAGGTAAGGGTTGAGCAGGTGTTGTTAGCGCAAATTCTATAACTTCACTAACAACCTGCTGAAATATAGACGAACGAAAGATGTGGTTAGTAGGATGAAAATGAGAGATCATCAGCTAAACTTTCCATACGTTCTTCCTCTTATAGTCTATAGATAAGTAGGTGGGCATAAATAAACAACGCTATGGTGCGGTGCACCCTATTTGCTTTGTTTATATCCTAGTTAGTCTGGCGACGCTGGGCTGCTCCCGTAAAAGAATCATTAACTTCTCGCAGTCCTCAACCGAAAGCGATTGGCTAATGTTTTTATTAATGCCGTATTCTTCCTTGAGTATATTTTGGAGCTCACTTTTTGATGGCATTCACTTCTTCCTCAAGCGGACTCCCCACCAGTTTAACCAGAAACGAACCCCAACAAAACGTGTGGCGATCGCCCCCTCCATTAAATCCATTACGCCAGCATAACGCATCCCCAAAAACCATAACCATTACTTATCGTTATCCGCTACTTAATACGCTTGTTTCCAGAGAAAACTTGCGCTACCCTCTTTCCTAGCGCTCGAATAACCCGCGCTCCCTGAAAGTGGTGGCACACTTCCAGGAAGCTAACCCCCGAAACGCTGAGCAAGCAGCGCGGAGGCTATACGGATTTTACTCCTGTTATAGCCACCTCGTTTTGTCACGCATCACGGGGTGGCGTTGTTTGGGCGCGTTTATCCAAATACAAACAGGAGTGTCAATCAATGGATTCTACTAAGACGGCCACCCCGTCCCCGCTTCGCCTGCCCAAAAATGACGACCCCGAAATCCTGCGGATCATTGCCGTCGGCTCCATGCCGGTCGTCACCCAGCACATCCACCACATGTATCAGCTCGGCTACGCCCAACCCCACGAGTGGTCCAAACCCCTCCCCACCGTAAATCCCGGCGAAATCATGCGAATTCTCACCAAACGCGTCTTCACCACCCCGTAGGGTGCGTTGGTGAACAGCAAACGCACCTTCGATACCCTCGAAGCTTGACCTAGCGGTGCGTTGGGCTCACGCCGCCACAACGCACCCTACAAACGGTTCGGACTGACGTAACATAGCACCGCTGACAGATCCACACAGAGTGCATCAAAAACATATTTGTTCTGTGGTATAAGATACAACCAGCTTTTTTGAAAGCTTCAATAGAATTGAAAATCATAAAGATATATAACAAATTATTAACTCCTAAAATGCCTCTTTCTGCGAGAAGCATATAACCGTAGGAGACGGAAGGAATAGCTGCTGGGGCTACTAAAGGAAAGGTAATGCTAATAGACTTTTATCGCCATACTTCTCACGCTAGCGATATTGCTCAACAGCTTTAACTCTATCAATCTCACTAGGGTGATGGTGAATATCGGGAGGATAATCATTGGGGACGTAGAAGTGAATTTGTATACCAAACCACTTTTTTATACAGGTGAAATTTTCAGCATGAAAAGATTTAGAACAGTAAAATCTAGAATATTTGCCTACATTGTAGCTTTTTACATTACTATAATACTAATTAATATCCATGCTTTTTTCTCTCCACCAGAGTACGTTGAATATTTTGATGCATCTATATCCACTGTTGCCGGAGAACAAAATAGATGCATTAGTTTGAGTGGTAGCTTACTCAGTCACGATTTTGGTGGTAAGGATTATGATGTAGAAGGAAAAGTTTTTTTTGATGACCCAAATATTAACTCAATTATTAAAACAGAAGTTAAAGAATTTGACCGCTTTGAATACGGAGCAGAGGATGCTGTCTTTGATGTTTGTATTTCCACCGGCCAAGATACTCTACCCGGTTCTTACCCCGGTCGTGTAGAAATCTACGTCCCGTATACAGGAGAACCGTCGTATGTCACGTTGTTGGTAAATGTATCTGCAAGTCCTAAATAACTGAGTACTTTAAGACCTTTATCGAAATTATTCATGCTTTGATTGACCAAGAAAACAATATATATGTATAAGGTTCTGTCTACTAATCATGCGTTCTATTTCTCCATTGCAAAGCAAAAGCTTAAGGACGCAGAAGAGCTTGATTCACTTCTTGAAAAAGATAATTCAATTGCATATTTGGAACGCTATAAGGACATAAATCTAAAACAAAGCGCAATCATTATCTCCATTATTTTCTCAGCGCTTGCATCCGAAGCTTTCGTGAATTACTATATGCATTCCATTCTCAAAGAATGGGAGGATAAAGAGTGGAAGTGCCGCCGGAATGAGATTAGGAAGGAGATTGAAAACGAGCTTGGGATTCAATATGCAAGCGAAACTGTGGCTAAATGCTTTAAAGCTCCTGAAATGCTCTCTGGAGTTAATCGGAAACTGAATTTCAAAGACCATAGTTTGGCGTTTAGAGATTTTCAAACCTTATTCTCTCGAAGAAACAATTTGGTTCATTTCAAGGCGGTGAAAGAAAAAGGTGAAAAGGGGAAAGAGAAAGAATTTAAAGATCTGTCTGAAGTAATGAGCTATTTAGCTCCTGAATTACTTGAACATGAAGAACCAAGAACGGCGAAGGATTCTTTATTTTACAGAGAAGTAACTACTTCCATGGCGAGAGAGAGTATAGATTCGGTGATCAAAATCACAAAAATTTTGGAGGAGGTCGATTCAAACGTTGACTCTACATGGTTGGAAGATTCTTGTACGCCTAACTAAACTAACTCGTTAGGGGATAAGTGCTCAAGTACAATTAATTACTTATGCCATGCCAATCGGAGATGGAAAGGTTGTCTGCGATCGCTTCGACTCGACGCTGACTGGTGACAGCCATGACAATTAGATCCGGATGGACCTGATTGTAGATATTGGAGCTGATCACCACGGCAGGTCGCTTTTTCGTGCTGGTTTGGTCGGTAAAGGGAAACGGCACCAGCACGATATTGCCAAACTCATAGCTGGTCGTACTCGGCATCATCGGGGTTGTCCCAGACCTGCTGAAATGCCGTTTCTGACAGCTTTTTGCTTGCCTGAACGAGTTGCCTGTCGCGGTAGTATAGCAGCAGGAAATCAACAAAATCTTCGACCTCACTAACGGCGTGGGGCGGTAGTTGAAGAATTTTGTCGAGGAGGGCCTGGTTGGATGGGTTAATCATAGCCTCAGGGGTATTTGTGGTTCCATACTTAATTTTGCCACCCCCATTGGCACCAGCAGCATCCACCCATTGCGCCGCCGAATCAGCTCGGCAGTTCAGCGCAGGAAATGGGCGATCGCCCATAATCCTCAAATCTGGAAACATTGGTGAAGCGATCGCCCCCACGCAGGATGCCGTAATACTGGTGCGTTACGCTAACTGGCGAGAGGGCGATCGCCCCTGCGATTTACTAAAAGCGCATCCTCCGCAGAGCTAACGTCCAGTCACCTCACCCAGAGCGTCTTGAATTACTTCATCAGTGACACCACGGCGCTTTAGACTTGCAACGAGTGCAGATACGGTATCACCTTCCAAACGCTCCAAGTCGGCCCGCAACCCCTGTCCAATATAGGCACGCACTAAAGGTTGATACCCTGAAAAACCAAGTAGCGGTGCAATTTGCTTCAAATCCTCGATCACATCTTCGGGCATGCGAATTGTAATTGTCGTCATAGGACGATTCCGATTCAACCGCTTTTTCAACGCCTCAGGTTTCATAAAATTCCCGCTCCTTACGTGTTGCTTTTCGAGCTGAAATAATCCGAATGATGTCGTTTTCACGCTCAATGAAAACAACGTACAGCAATTTCCAACGGCGATCTAAACCGATCACAGCATCTCGCGCCTCATCATTCCGACTGGCATCAACCACCACAAGTAATGGATCGAAGAAAGCTTCTGCGGCTTGCTGAAACGTAACACCGTCATGGTTAATTGGGTTAACCCTGGCTTTTTCATCATTCCAGACAAAAGTGATGCCATTGAGAACGAAAAACACATCCATGCCTGTAGTGTAAGCAGGGCGTATTTACATTGTCAATACGCTTTAGCGCTGTAGCGATATTCGTGCGATCGCCCCCATCCAGGATGCCGTCATACTGGTGCGTTACACTAACTGGCGAGAGGGCGATCGCACTAGCGCTCATCCGCCAAATTCGAATTATTAGCCTGTGTTGTTGGAGCAAAAGCCTGGTTATCTCGCATCACTCTAATCAAGAAGCGTAGCGCCTCATTAACTGCATCCGCATCGGGAAACATCTCTGCAACATCAGGCTCTAATTGGACGATTGTGCCACCAAATCCTTTTCTACCAGGGCCTAACCTTCTGACTCGGAGTCTCTTCAGGTCATATTCCGGACGCAAATCCTCTTCCATTTCCGATTTATCCCTCTTCATAAGCTTCTCGCTCGGCTCGCGTCACTTCTCTAGCACTGATAATACGAATGAAATCTTCTCTTTCGGTATACGATACAATCAGCAATCTTCTTTGATTTGATTCACCCACGATAAGATACCGCTCCTCATCCTCTGAGTGGTCTGGATCGTAGAAGTCAATATAGAGAGGATCTTCGAAAACAGTTTTAGCTTCCTCAAATGAAACTCCATGCTTTGCTAGATTGCGTCCCGCCTTACTTTCATTCCACTCAAACTGCATAGAGAAATTTTATCACTGCTGACTTAGACTGCTAGGGCGATCGCCCCACCCAGGATGCCGCAATACTGGTGCGCTGCGCCAACTGGCGAGAGGGCGATCGCACAGCACCCATCCATTGCAACAAGGGATTGACCTACTCTAGAATCGGGCGTACACAGTGACCTGTCTGCACCATGAGCTATCGCGACATCATCACAATTGAGCCAGATAAGCGTGGGGGCAAGCCCTGCTTAGAACCTACATTTTCTTCTTTGCGTTACAGGCGTTAGCATCTGGGTAGGTGGGGATTTTGAGTGAGCAAATTCAACAAACTTCTCATCAGAATCCTGAGCGGCACATCGGGTAAAAACATTGTGTTTTCCGATTTATGCAAGCTTTTGAGCCAATTAGGATTCGATTAGGATTCGATATGAGAATTCGGGGCGACCATCACATTTTTACCAAAGACGGCGTCGAGGAAATCCTTAACCTGCAACCAATTGGCAATAACGCTAAGGCGTATCAGGTCAAGCAAGTCCGAACCGTCATTCTCAAACATAAACTTGGGGGTCAAGATGACAATGCAGTATGAAATAATCCTTTATTGGAGCGATGAAGATCAGGCTTTCATCGCCGAAGTGCCCGAACTACCAGGTTGCGCTGCGGATGGGCAAACCTATCAAGATGCCCTCCAAAACGTGGAAGTGGTGATGCAAGAGTGGGTCGAGACGGCGAAAGAACTTGGTCGTCCCATTCCTCAACCCAAAGGTCGTCTCCTGTTTGCTTAGAGAAGATCTCAAGATTCACTGGAATCGACAACTTTCCCGGACTGATAGACGACATCAAAGCTTGTCTAGAATTCGC
>JAYKGU010000124.1:0-24288 GCA_035285585.1 Synechococcales cyanobacterium | reverse complement strand
AACTGTACGTTGATACCACCGTTCCAGAGCAGCCCACCCTGGCCCATCGCTGCACCATCTGGCTAAGCCCCCGGCAGACTGAGCGCTATATCCAGGCCGCCGCCCGTCACGAAATTGGCCATGCCCTGGGCATCTGGGGTCATAGTCCAGATGCGTCGGATGCGCTCTTTGCGGCCCAGGTTGGCTCTCCAGGGCCTATCTCGGCAAGGGACGTCAATACTCTAAAGCGCATTTACGAGCAGCCCACCCACATTGGCTGGCCCCTTCAGGCAGCACGTCCCGACTGATGGAATTATTCGTAACTAATGTGATCTGACTTGTAGCGGGGTGGCTCGATGTGAATGCTCAAACGTACTGGGCTGAACTGTTTTTCTAGCTCCTCTTCCACCATTTCCGAAATTTCGTGGGCCGTTTCCACATCCTGGGCGGCGACCACCAGGTGCATCTCAATAAACGTCTGCCGTCCCACCACCCCACGGGAGGCGATGTCGTGGCAGTTCACCACGCCTGGAACCTTCATGACAATTTTATGAATGGCTTCGGGGGCGATCGCCACTTCATCCACCAGCCAGGGCAGATTTTCCCGCACTACGCTCCAGCCACTCCAAAAAACCATAATTGCCACCGGAAAAGCCAGCAGAACGTCCAGCCACTGAATCTGCCAGATCCAGATGCCCAATAGCCCTGCCAGCACCGTAATCGTTACCCATACATCGCTCATGGTGTGGTGGGCGTCGGCAATCAAAATGGAGCTGTTGACGCGATGCCCCACCCGCCGCTCATAAAAGGCCACCAGAATGTTGATGCCCAGAATCAGCACCAGCAGCCAGAGTTCTGGCCCATTGACGTTAATCGGCTCCCCTGGGTTGAAAATGCGGGCGATCGCGCTCTGCAAAATTTCAAAGCAGGCAATCCCCAGAAAGGCGGCGATACCCAGGGCACCCACCGCTTCGTACTTGTGGTGGCCATAGGGATGGTCCCGGTCGGGTTCCGGAGAAGAGAGCTGGCTGGTGATCAGCCCCAGCACATTATTGGCGCTATCGGTGACGCTGTGCAGAGCATCTGCTAGCAGACTTAAGGAACCTGTCCAGAAGCCGACCACCACCTTGATAATCATCACCACCACGTTTAAGACCAGGGTGATGACCAGAACTTTGCGAATCTCAGAGCGATAATCAGTCAACATAGAAAATTGTCATGGCTATTAACGATGGTCTACCTCACCGCTAATATGGGGAGACAAGCGCTGCCCGCTTGTCTGTCGATGTTTTAACTTAGCCGTTGCCGCGTATGTCCACTCCCCCCCTTAGTCTAAATCTTGTTGACGGATCTATTGCCTTTAGCTTTACCCCCGCCGCCGCTCGTCAGCTTCAGTCGGCGATCGCCGACTTGATGAACCGCTTGAAGGCCGCCAGCGCCAAGGTCGAGCCAGGCCACAAGCCCACACCCCAGCAGACGATGGAGTATCGGCATACGGGCGACGTGTTCCTGGAAATTTTTTGTAACCCCAATATCTGGCCCAGCCCATTTGCCGCCAAGGTGCTGATTACGGTGAGGGACGACCGAATCCGCCTGACGACAGAGGCCGAGCTAACCCGCATCGTCGAGGATATCAACCAGTACCTGGAGCAGCACGGTTGAGGGGCGGGCGCTTTGCAGGGCTGAAGCGCGACGACGACTGGGCAAGTAATGTTGCGATCGCACCAGACACCATCTAGAATCTAGGCAACCCGACCCATCTTTGTCGTATATCTGAATTTCTGAGCACCCCGCATGAATCCCGATACCATAACCGAATCGATTCAAAAAGGCTTTCGCGTCACCCTTGGCGCAGCTTCATTTTTAGTAGAAACGATCCAGGATCCGGTGCGGCGAGACGAAAACCTTGCCAAGCTGCAAAATAGCGACTTTGCGGTGCTCTCAGAGGAATGGGCCATTGAGGGCGAAAAGCGAGAGCAGGAAGCCCGTAGTTTTGTCGATTCAGTGATTGCTCAGCAGCAGGGCAATCAACCCAACGGCTCCGCTACCAACATTTCATCAGGAATGCCGTCTAGCGTCACTATTCCAATAGACCTTCAGTCGGATCTGAGGGAATTGATTGTCCAACTGGCTGAGCTGCGGGTCGAGCTACAGCACGAACTGGAGCAAAATTCTTAACCGGTTGGTAGGGGCAAAAGGCCTTTTGCCCCTAAGGAGATTTCCGGGAAAAAATTTACCCCCGGTTAAACGGTTGGTAAGGGCAAATGGCCATTTGCCTTTCCCAAGCATGGGAGTCATACCATCAGGCCCTACAAAACCCTACAACAGACAGGTTATTGTTCTCCAGCCGCCGCCTCAGTCATTGGGCCAACATTCCTGACCCAGCAAATCGCCGATGCGATCTCTGAGGAGGAAACAGTTTTTCTCAAGTTCGAACTCGACCTCGCCCCATTCGCGGGCTGGAATGTATTTACAAAGCACATAGATAGGTTGTTGGCGGCTAACGACCCCACGCTCAACCAGTTGGCGCGCTTCGTCTTTAATGAAATCGATAGAGAAGATGCGTTGAATAGACTGAATCATGATTCACCCTCTTGTGTGCGAGCTAAGTGAAGATTGGGTTATGGAATAAAGACTGCGCCGAGAAGACGATAGCGAGTACTGAAACGGGAAACTCGATCATCCTCTGATTAACTATTAGAAAATAGTAACCCTGAACTTATATCCGACAATAAGTTCTGATGGATGACAGTGAATATCCTGTATTGCAGGATCCTGAACGTTCCTTATTTTTACGCTATCCCCATTCAGAATTATATTAATAAACGTTACAAAAGTCAGCAAACCTTGATGAGTTTATGATGCCTTGATGGTTTCTCCTGAGGGGGGTGAGGCAAGTAGGGCGATCGCCCGTGGCGCAAAGGTTTGGAAGTTTCTACTTTAATCGTGCAACTAAATGTCATAGAAATCTCTAGTCTTAACCAATGCTTTACTTTTGCCGGTTAAGAGATTTCCCCAAAACACACCAACCTGTAGGGATGAAGCATTTCGGCAGTCCGTTCAGAAGAAGACTCAAAACTTGTTACGACATGCTTTGCCCCCAGAGTCCATAGGCCACTCAACTGCACTAGTTTTATAAAAAAAGATCCGGCCATAGACCGGATCTTTAACGTGCATCCTTGAAACATCAGACAGACACATTGCCCAATTGCCCCCTGGGCGTGCCTGTCCTGTCCCTGTTCTCTACTGTTAATTTACGCAATTTGACCCCTTAGCTACCTCACCTCGACTGGTCACCCACCTGGATGATTTGCGGAGTTTCAGCCATTGCGCACTGTTTAACGGCGATCGCCCCTCCCACCGCCCCCCGTTTCCAGAGGAATCGCGGTTTCAGCAGCACCTGGAAGAGGAGTAGCAGCGATCGCCCCTCTCTGGGGGTCGAGCGGGTTGGCCACTGACCAGGCCGACAGAACAGGAGGGCTACCAGGCGGCGCTGCTGCGGCAGCGGCAGCGCCTCAAACTGGACGCGAACCACTGACTGGTCATCCCCCAGAGCTACATCAATCACCACGCCCTTGAGCGTCACGGCCTCCCCCAGTACCATTACTTCAACCAGCAGGGGACGGTCGGCGGGCACCGGGGGAAAGGCTGGTCGATTCAGGGCGATTTCCATGCCCACTTCTGACATCTGGGTACTGACACCCCAAAAGGTTTGAGTTTCTGCGGTTGGATCGGCTAGGGTCAAACGAATGGGGCGCTGCAAATTGAGCCAGGTCCCTGGCAATCGGGGGGCATCCAGGAGAATGAGCAGGGACACGCTGAGCATCAGCAAGTTGTAGAGACTCCAAAACCAGCCGATGTCAAAGGCGATCGCCCGCCCTTCCAGCCAACCGGTGTAAAGCTGATTGCCCAAACTGACCACCGTTGCGGCCAGGATCACCAGCAGAGGAGCAGCCAGCCCCCAGTTGAACCTGAAGCGATCGCTCTGAGTGCCCTTTGGGGTGACACGGAACTTACGGTTGAAGGGGCTGAGGAGCGATCGCACCACCGTCCAGGCCAGGGGAAAGCAAAGCACCAGGGAATAGATGTCAGATAAGAGAGCCGAGCGCGAGCGGTAGTTCAGCCAGGAAAAGACGGCAATCTGTACTGCGTAGTAGGGCAGAAAAAAGTAGAGCAGCTCCACTGGACTGACCCGCAGGGGAGTAACCTGGAGAAATCCATAGGCCAGCGGCATACAGAGAAACCAAACTCGCGCCAAGCTGCTAAACCAGTGGAGAATACCCTCCAGGTAGGCAAGCCGCTGGATGGGACGCAGCCCTGGAATGGTGAGGGGATTGGCGGAAATGAAGAAGGACTGCAGGGTGCCCTGCGCCCAGCGAATACGCTGAATGGCCTGGGCCGTAATGGATTCAGCCGCCAGTCCAGCACTCAGCTTCTCGTCCAGATAAACCAGGCGATGTCCGTTAGCCGCTAGACGAATGCCGGTGAAGTAATCCTCGCTGAGGGATTCGGTAACGAAGCCGTTGAGCGCCTCCAGGGCACTGCGCCGCACCACAAACGAGGTACCCGCACAGATGACGCCGCCTGCACCATCGCGCATGGGCTGAATCTGGCGATAAAAAACCTCTTCTTCGGAGGTGAGCACATCCTCTAGCCCCAGGTTGTAGGCAATGGGATCAGGGTTATAGAAACTCTGGGGGGTTTGCACCAGGGCTATCGTTGGGTCTTGAAAAAACCCGACCGTACGGGTCAAAAAGTTTTGCGTCGGGACAAAGTCAGCGTCGAACACCACAATCAGCTCGCCCGACGTATGGGCGATCGCGTGGTTCAGGTTACCGGCCTTGGCATGGCGATTGTCGGGGCGGGTGAGGTAGCGACAGCCCAGTTGCTGGGCCATTGCAAGAACGGCGGGGCGGTGCGTGTCGTCTAACAGATAAATCCGCTTGCGAGGATAGACCATTGCCTGGCAGCCAATAACGGTGCGCCGCAGGATAGATTCAGGCTCGTCGTAGGTGGGAATCAGCACATCCACGGTTGGCGTGTAGGCTCCGCTGACCACATCTACAGCGAGCTGATCGGCCTGACGACGACGATCGCGCACCCAAAACAGCAGCACCAGCTGGATGAGACCACTACCCAGCAGCAACAGCTCCATGGCCAGCAGCCCCAAACTAAAGAGACCATCCAGAGGAGTGGCCAGATTAAGGGTGGTGAGCGATCGCCAGAGCAGGTAGCGCCCCAGCAAAACCCCCAGCAGGCCCGCAATCAAACCCCGCGACCAGGGCTGGGGCTGAGGCGAGCGACGCATCACGACCTGCACAAAGGCCAATAGCCCCACCGTGGGGACTAACAGCCTGTAACCGGATATCGGAGGCACCTGCAACCAATCCGCCGGATGTTCCTGAAAAGCGTGTAGCTGCTGGAAAAAATGGGTCACGGCTGGCTGCCCGGCAAACCAGGCAACGGCAACCAGGCTGAGGATGGCGATCGCCCCAACGACGACCAGTGTCGTGAGATGGAGCTGTTGTCCAGGGAGGAGGGAGGAGCGATCGCCGCTCCGGCGTTTGGCTTGCGATAGGGTCATAGGGCGACTTAAAAATCCTCAGCAGCTAGCGTCAAGCCTGACTACGGTTGATCGACGCGGATCGACCGTAACAGATTTAATATTGTCTTAATGTTCTGGATTTTACGTTGGCACTATTTAATACTTTTCGCAACTATCGCCGTTTTCAATTTGCGTGAGGTACGGGCTGGAGGTTGGTGGCCCGGTACCCACTTTCTCCGTACTCCATCAGTGCGAAAACCGCTGTCTTTTTTCTCGGAAATCTTGCTCAAGTCCTAAGAGATCAACACACTCTCTGTCAAGAGTAATTACCAGAGAAAAATTCTGGAGGCTGAATCGATGGGAAAAATTAAGAAATGATTTAGCACGGGTTGATTGATGCAAATGGGCGATCGCAGGTTCCCAACCGCGACTATTCCGCTCTGTTGGGTAGCTCAGTCAACCAGCAATCTGCAGGTCAGAACCCTGTCATCAATCAGCGCCAGAAGTGCCGTCAAGAATTGGTTTCCTCGTCCACCAGGTTTCCCTGCTCGTCGTGGACGTAAAGAGCAACTTGACGCTGCTGGGCGGCCCGCCGAGCCTTATTCAACACATCCCCCTTGTCCTTCCCCTGGGCCAGGGGAGCCTGGTCTTGTCGCGCCACCCACCCCGCTTGCTGTGGATGGGGAACCACATGAATGGCGTGGTCGCTATCCGGAGCACCCCGCTCAACCGCATGCCCCGTCGAGCCAGTGCTGCCCTCTTTCGCGACCGGCTTATCCCGTCGCTTTGCCCACTTCTCGGCCTGGGCAGTGGCGATCGCAATTGACCGCTGCTCTTCGTACCCTTCATTCAGCAGTGCATTGGCAATATCAATGGCTTTGTGGCGCGCCTCGGTTGCCAGGTTTTTCATGGAGGCCGGATAGTCGCTGTAAGTCCAGGGCATCGCAAGTCGGTAGAGAAACATCAGGGCACAGATTCGCTATCTGACTTCTAGCCCGCCGTTCTGGTTGGATAGGAGTCAGAATTCAGGAGTCAGAATTCAGGAGAGAGCTGGCTTCTGGCTCCTGACTCCTGAATTCTGTTCCTGGAAAAGTGTCCCGCCTTACGCCGATACCCTTCTCCAGCTCCCTACCAGGTTGGATCAACGGATAGGTTAATCGTTACCTGGGGAGAGCCAGCCGGGACTGCCGAAATGCAGGAGCAAATCACCTGGCCGTCTTCCAGCTCTACCTCGCAGGCGTGGCAGGAACCCATAAGACATCCCGTAGGGATACAGACCCCGGCCCGGTCGGCAACCTGCAGGAGCGGTTCTCCAACAACGGCAGCGACCGTAATATCATCTGGCAGAAATCGAACCTGAACACTCATGGCACTTGAGTCACCGTTAAAGTGGGGCAGTTGATCAGGAGCAATCAATAGGGCAGCGGTACCGCCCATTACACGAGACGAACCTACTGGGCGTCGAAAGCGTTCAGAATCGGCGTGAGGTCGAGATAGGCATCCACCACGTCCGCCAGGGAATCGAGCATGACTTCCCGCTGCTCCCGGTAATTGGGAATTCCGGTGGCCAGCGACCCCAGACCCCGCTGCTTGCGGAGGCGATTTAGCCAGGTGCGCCGCCACGGGCCGTTGTCAAAAAGGCCATGGAGGTAGGTGCCCCAGATGGACTGGGTGGCATCGACCACTCCCAGATTGGGGTCATCAAACATGGGCTGGTAGACGGGTTCGTCGCCTTCGTCTTGCTCGGGGCGCACCAGTTGACTGCGGCCCTGGTGAATTTCGTACCCCGCCACAGGCAGACCCGCCTGGGGATATTTGGAGGTCACCAACCGCTGACGGGCCACCTTTTGTCCGGTAATGACCGACTTCAGGGGCACCAGTCCCAGACCCTTGTATCGGCCTTCGTGGCCCTCCACGCCCTCTGGATCGGCCAGCATTCGCCCCATAATTTGAAAGCCGCCGCAGATTCCCAGAATCGTGCCCCCCGCTGCGGCATAGTCGCGAATTGCATCAGCCATGCCCGTCCGCTGGAGGGCAATCAGGTCAGCGATGGACGTTTTCGATCCGGGCAGGATGAGGGCATCGGGGTAGCCCAACGGCTCTTTGAGGCCGATGTAGCGAAGGTTAACCGTTGGCTCGGCATCCAGGGGGTCGAAGTCAGTGAAGTTGGAGATGCGGGGTAAGCGAATGACTGCGATGTTCAGGTCGCGCTGGAGGGGGTTGTTGACCCGGTCAAACAGGGAGAGAGAGTCTTCGGCGGGGAAGGTCTGGTCAATCCACGGAATGACGCCGATGACGGGAATTTGGGTGCGGTTTTCCAGCCATTCGATGCCTGACTGTAGGAGCGATCGCTGCCCTCGAAACTTATTAATAACAATGCCTTTGACCAGCGATCGCTCCTCAGGATCCAGCAGCTCCAGGGTACCCACGACATGGGCAAAGGCTCCGCCCCGATCGATGTCCACCACCAGAATTGTGGGGGCATTGAGGTGTTTAGCAATCCGCATGTTGGCCAGGTCGCGGTGCTTGAGGTTAATTTCGGCGGGACTGCCCGCCCCCTCGCACACCAGCAGGTCGAACTCTTCCCGGAGACGACTGAGGGATTCTTCGATGGCCTGCCAGCCTGGTTCAAAATACTGCTCGTAGTATTCAGCCGCCGCGACTCGACCGACGGGCCGCCCTTTGAGGATGATCTGGGAGGTCTGGTCGCCCTGGGGCTTCAGCAAAATGGGGTTCATCTCAACCCGGGGCATCACCCCTGCCGACCAGGCCTGCACCGCCTGGGCATAGCCGATTTCGCCGCCGGTTGGCGTCACGTAGGCGTTGAGGGCCATGTTTTGACTCTTAAACGGCGCAACACGCCAGCCCCGCCGACAGAGGATGCGACAGAGGGCCGTAGTGAGGAGGGACTTTCCAGCGTGGGAGGTGGTTCCCACAACCATAATGGCTTTCATCCGTAACCTCCAAAAGTTGCTGTAGCCACTGGGTTTAATCGACGGAGGTAATCTAACATTGATTGTCGCTACCCATTACCCATTACCTATTAAGTAGGTGGTCACAATTAAACGACGCTCTGGTGGGATATGCCCCCGGTGGGGGTGCACCCCACTGGTTTTATTGATGACCATGTACTTAACTCACTTGTATATTTATCCAAGCTTACTGAAGCCAGCCCGATAGTCGCACCCAGCGATTGAGTGCATTTCCAATGCGATCGCGCCAGGATGGAGCCGCCCATTTACCCCCCTGGCTGCGCCACTGATCAACGAGTTGTCGACCGAGGGGGGTGAGGCGAAAGCTGTCGGTAATGCCCTGCCCATCGACCTCACGGCGCAGCAACCCGGTTTGAATGAGCCACATCAAATCAGCTTCGACCGCTAATTCAGATAGGGGCCTCTGAGTATAGCCATTCTGAACGCCAGTATTCCCAGCGATCGCCATAAGAGTAACCCGCCGCTCCAGCATGGTTTCAAATAGGTGAATGTGAAACGGCGAGCATTTGACCGCGCGCTCTGCCCGCTGGATTGCCTTGGGAAAGTAGCGAAGGGATGGGGAAGACTGACGATTCACAGAAGCCATGAATTTCTATGGAAATGACGCCTTAAAAATGCCCCTTATCAACAATTGACTCAGACGATTCAAAAGATTTAGAGGGCAATTTGTGGAATGCAACCGGCCATAATGAATGGCACTTCGAAACCATCGCGCTAACCATAGCTAAAAACCATAGCTAAATAGTATGAACGGCAGCAAACCATTTGGAGTTCCCTGGTCTGGCCTCCAGTTGGCTTTTCAGCGATTTGCCCCCAAGCCGATCTGTTTTTAAGCCCAGACAGATTGATTCAACCATTCTATTCGGTTTTATCAATTTAGACGCGCATGTAGTTGCACTCCGGACGATTTTGTGGATTGTGCCCGTATTTTGCCCCAGCGGCAGGAAAGGGTGACGAAATGCCCGATCCGGCAGGATGATTCCATGCGATACTCTCCCAAGTAGGAGCGCGATCGCATTTATTGTTTACAATCCAGGTGTGGTACCGATGACTGGCAATAATCCCCTCTTTCAGAGTCCCGATTCGTCCCCCCAAGAGGCCCGACAGGCGCTGGAGCGGGAGGCCCGTCTTCCCCTGACCGGGTGGCAGCAGGAGGTATCCCAGGGGCTGGAGTATGGTTTAGAGGCAGCAGAGAGTATTCGCGATCGCTCCATTTCCACCTTCTCACGGGGGGAGCTGCCCCACTTCGCAGGCATCAACACGTTTCTCAAAGCGCCCTATTTAGAGGACGTGCGCCAGGTAGGAAATTATGACGTGGCGATCGTTGGGGTGCCCCACGACTCCGGCACCACCTACCGTCCGGGCACCCGCTTTGGCCCCCAGGGCATCCGCCGCATCTCGGCCCTCTATACGCCCTACAACTTTGAGCTGGGGGTCGACCTGCGGGAGCAAATTTCTCTCTGCGACGTGGGGGACATTTTCACCATTCCCGGCAACAACGAAAAGTCCTTCGATCAGATTTCCAAAGGGGTAGCCCACGTCTTCAGTTCCGGTGCCTTCCCCATTCTGCTAGGGGGTGACCACTCCATCGGCTTCCCCACCGTGCGGGGCGTCTGTCGCCATTTGGGAGACATGAAGGTGGGCATCATCCACTTCGATCGCCACGTCGATACCCAGGAAACCGATCTGGACGAACGCATGCACACCTGCCCCTGGTTTCACGCCACCAACATGGCCAATGCCCCCGCTAAAAACCTGGTGCAGTTGGGAATTGGTGGCTGGCAGGTGCCCCGTCAGGGAGTGAAGGTGTGTCGGGAGCGGGCCACCAATATCCTCACCGTCACCGACATCGTGGAGATGGGGCTGGATGCGGCGGCGGATTTTGCCCTGGAGCACGCCCTGGACGGTACCGACTGCGTCTGGATCAGCTTCGACATTGACTGCATTGACGCCGGATTTGTGCCGGGGACAGGGTGGCCAGAACCAGGCGGTCTCCTGCCCAGGGAAGCCCTCCATTTGCTAGGGCGAATTGTCCAAAACGCCCCCGTTTGCGGTTTAGAGGTGGTGGAAGTGTCGCCCCCCTACGACGTCAGCGACATGACGGCCCTGATGGCCACCCGCGTCATCTGCGACACCATGGCCCACCTGGTAATCTCCGGGCAGCTTCCCCGTCCAGAAAAGCCCGCCTACATTCACCCAGAAGCCAATATGAACGTGGATCAGGCGTGGACCTAATGCACGAAACCGACATGACCAAGGCGCTTTTGCTCACCGTGCGCGACTGGTGGGAAGCCCAGCCCCAGCGTCCCGCCATCGACACCATCCACCTGGTGGTTGGGGAGTTTACCTGCGTAGAGCCAGCCAGCCTCCAGTTTGCCTTTGAGGTGCAGACCCGCAGCACGTTTCTGGAGGGGGCCACCCTGGCCATTCGGGAAACGCCGCTGATCGCCTATTGCCACACCTGTCAGCGGGAATATCGTCCCAAAATGGGGACGCAGTATGCCTGTCCCACCTGTCAGTCGCCCATGGAGGACATTCGGTCAGGGCGGGAGCTGAAAATCGATCGCATCGAGTATCGCTAACGATTTGGCAATGATTGAGGATATTTCCACCAATTAGCTATGCACCAAACCTTTGACGCCGCCCTGGGGGTCAACCTCCTGCAGGCCAACCAGGATGAAGCCGACCACAACCGCGCCCATTTCGACGAGTGGGGCATTACCTGCCTGAACATCATGAGCAGCCCTGGGGCAGGCAAGACAGCTCTTTTAGAGAAAACTATTGCGGCGATCGCCCCTAACTACCGCATCGCCGTGATCGAGGGCGACATGACCACCGAGCTGGACGCCGATCGCCTGCGCCAGTGCGGCGTACCCGTGATTGCCATTAACACCGGACGGGCCTGCCACCTGGATGCCCGCATGGTGGCGGGGGGGCTGCATCAGCTTGCCCACGACTCCGACCCATCCCAGTTTGACCTGGTGCTGGTGGAAAATGTGGGCAACCTCGTCTGTCCGGCGGAGTTTGAGGTGGGGGAACACGCTAAGGTGGCCCTGCTGAGCATCACCGAGGGCGATGACAAGCCCCTGAAGTACCCCGTCATGTTTCGGGAGGCCGACTGCTTACTGCTCACCAAGGTTGACCTGGCTCCATATCTGGACATCGACCTGCAGCAGATTGAGGCCAACGTCCGCCAGGTCAACCCCCAGGTGCCCATCCTGCCCGTCTCGGCCAAAACTGGGGAGGGACTTGCCCCCTGGTTTGACTGGGTGCGATCGCAGGTACGGTCTCCGACAGCCGAGCCATCATGCCCCCTGATATAGCCTTCTTTGCCTCATTTCCGACCAAGCCTGGATGGACACTTTAACCCCAAAGTCAGTTGCTTGCCGTACCACTATCCTGAGTGCATCTGTGCGACACTGAACACATTCCCACCTGAACCGCTCCCATGAGTTACTGCCTCAACCCGTCCTGTCCTGACCCGGAGTTCCAGCGGACGCCCAACCCCAAGCAGGCACGATTTTGCTCAAACTGTGGAAGCAAGCTACTGCTGAGCGATCGCTACCGGGCACTCCAGCTACTGGGGCAGGGCAATATGGGGCGCACTTTTTTGGGGGTAGACGAGCATAAACCATCCCGGCCCCGCTGCGTGATCAAGCAAACGGTGCTGGCCGCCCAGAGTGAAGACGATCTTGCCGCCTCCAGCACCTTGTTTCACGAAGAGGCCGTTCGGCTGGAAACCCTGGGCAAGCACCCCCAAATTCCGGCCTTGCTGGCCCATTTCGAGCATGACCAGCTGCAGTATCTCATTCAAGAGTACATCGACGGCGACACCCTGGACATGGTGGTGGCACAGCACGGGCCACTCCAGGAAGACCAGATTCGCTACCTGCTGAATGAAATTCTGCCCGTGCTGCAATTCGTTCACATTCATCAAATCATTCACCGCGATATCAAACCTCAAAACTTAATCTGTCGCTCTTTGTCCTCAACGACTGCAAAAGACGCTGAGCAGCTTTACCTGGTTGACTTTGGGGCGGCCAAGTTTGCCACAGTTAGCAACCTCCTCCTGGATGGCACCCAGATTGGCAGTCAGGACTACGCTCCCCCCGAACAGATTCGCGGGCGGGCTACCTTTTCCAGCGACCTCTACAGCCTTGGCGCAACCTGTTTGTACCTGCTAACCCTACAGTCGCCGCTGCGTTTATTCGATTTCGAAGAGAACCGCTGGAATTGGCGATCGCATCTGCAGCCCCCCATCAGTGACGGCCTTGTGCAGGTGCTCGACCGCCTGGTGGCTCGTCCCCTCAGCGAGCGCTATAAAACCGCTAACGAAGCCCTGGAAGATTTGCAGCAACATGGCACACGGGTGAGCGATCGCCCTACCTTCATTCCCCAATCGGTTCGCCCCCCCCAGGCAGCCACTGCAACTCCTACCCATGCCCAGCCCACCTGGCGCTGCATCAACACCCTCACAGGCCACAACGCCTGGGTGCGATCCGTGGCTGTGGATGCAACGGGGCAAATCGTAGTCAGCGGCAGCGGCGACAAAACCGTCAAGATCTGGTCCGCCGAAACGGGGAAATTACTCCACGACCTGGTAGGACACACCACCTGGGTACGGGCAGTAGCCATCAGCCCCGATGGTCAGCGGCTGGCCAGCGTCAGCAACGACAAAACCGTACGCCTGTGGCACACCCAAAGCGGTCAGGAGTGCGCGGTGCTCAAGGGCCACACTGATTGGATTCGGGCCGTCACCTTTACCCCCAATGGCAACCGCCTCTTCACCGCCGGTCAGGATAAAAACATCTGCGTCTGGGATGTGCATCATGCCAAGCTAGCCCACACCTTCACTGGCCACCAGCACTGGGTGTTGGCGATCGCCATCAGCCCCAACGGCCACCTGCTGGCCAGCGGCAGCCGCGATCGCACCATCCGCCTCTGGAATCTGGTCACCGGCACCTGTCAACAGGTTCTGGAGGGCCACGCCGCCGAAGTCGCCGCCCTCGCCTTTAGCCCCGATGGACAAACCCTGGTCAGCAGCAGCAGCGATCAGACCATCAAAGTATGGAACATCACGTCGGGCGACTTACACCAAGAGGTCATCGCCCACGCCAGCGCAATTAATGGGTTGGCCATCAGCGCCGATGGCCTCCTCCTCGCCACTGCCAGCAGCGACAAAACCATTAA
Source organism: Synechococcales cyanobacterium (assembly GCA_035285585.1). GTDB lineage: Bacteria > Cyanobacteriota > Cyanobacteriia > CAKZMO01 > CAKZMO01 > JAYKGU01. The sequence goes on along the minus strand of JAYKGU010000124.1, from coordinate 10,581 downwards.
ACTTTGGGATTTGAACACCCTACAGGCCCTCGAAACCCTCACTGGCCACATCGGCTGGGTCTGGACTGTGGCTTTTCCGTCCCAAGCAACGGGCGATCGCCCCCTCCTGTTAGCCAGCGGCAGTTGGGACGGAGCCATCAAACTCTGGAAACGCTCCCCCATCCCCACCCCCGCCCTCTCCCCTTAACCCACTTTCTCTGACCCATCCACCCAGTTCCCCATCCACCCATCCCCACCACGCCCACCCATGCCCCACCTCCCCGAACCCGCCCAAATCCTGCAGAAAAAACTCTTCTACCAGGGCCGCAAGTTCTCCTACGAAGTTAACCGCCTGCGGCTTCCCAATGGCGTCGAGGGTGACTGGGAGTGCGTGCGCCATCCAGGGGGGGCGCTGGCGGTGCCGGTGACGCCAGAGGGCAAGCTGGTGCTGGTGCGCCAGTATCGGTTTGCCGCCGCAGGTCGCCTGCTGGAGTTTCCGGCGGGTACCCTGGAACCCGACGAAGATGCCGCCGTTACTATCCAGCGCGAAATTGAAGAAGAAACCGGTTACCGTGCCCACCGCTGGGCAGCCCTGGGGCAGTTTTTCCTGGCTCCGGGCTACTCGGACGAAATTATCTATGCTTTCCTGGCCCAGGATCTGGAGAAGCTGGCGGTGCCCCCGGCCCAGGACGACGACGAAGACATCGAAGTGGTGCTGATGACCCCCCAGGAACTGGAGCAGGCCATTCTCACAGGCGAGTCGGTGGATGCCAAATCCATTGCTAGCTTTTTTATGGCGCGATCGCACCTGCTGGCCTAAATCGCAACCGCTGGCTTACCGTGGTGGCATGACTTTAGAAACCTATTCAGACCTGAATTGCCATCGGGCTGCGATCGCTCTGGGTAGCAATCTGGGAGACTCGGCCTCGATTCTGACCGCTGCCCTCCAGGCCCTTGATCAACTTCCCCACACGGCGGTCGTAGCCCGCTCCCATTACTACCGAACCGTAGCCGTTGGCCCACCCCAGCCCGACTACCTGAATGCCTGCGCCGTGGTGACAACCCATTTGTCCCCGGCAGCCCTGATGCAGCACCTGCTCGGCGTGGAAGCGCACTTTGGCCGGGTGCGCCGCGAGCGCTGGGGACCTCGCCTCCTCGACCTGGACTTAATCCTCTTCGACGATCTCATCCTCAACCAGCCCACCCTGCAGGTGCCCCACCCGCGAATGCACCAGCGGGCCTTTGTGCTGGTTCCCCTGGCAGAAGTGGCGGCGGATTGGATCGACCCGATGACTGGACGGGCGATCGCCGATTTGCTCCTGTCGGTCGACCAGTCAGGGATTGCGCGGCACCAGGAAACCCACTTCCATCGCCCCCCCAACACCCCCTCCACCAAGCCCTGATTTGTTGCGGTTTATGACGACACGCCTCCGCTTTGTAAACGTATGTGACAAAAATGCTGTCATACCAGCATGCTGGCTTGACAGCTTGCGGTTGCGCTGACTATCCTGACAGACATACCCGGGTATCCACTATATCTATCCATATATGAACGATAAGCAGAAGGTCACATTCTACATTCCCTCGGAACTTCACCACCAACTAAAGATTCGTGCAGCCGTTGATTCCGAGCCAATGTCAGCAATTGCAGAAAGGGCAATTGTGTTCTACTTGACACACTCAGAGGTGGTAGATGAAGTAGAAATGACACACGGGCAAACCCACCGCGTATACGCCTGTCCTGAATGCACTAGTAGTCTAGTTATCCGGGATGGAGAAATGGAAGTCGCCCATCGCCGGGCAGGCATTATCTCTGACGAGGCACTGAGTGTCGGTCATCACGTCGAAGGGGGGTATCCCGATCCCGAACAGCACGACCGGGAAGAGCTAGTCCCTTGTTAAAGAAAGGTTTTCTAGCCCTGGATTTTCAAGTTGGGGTTTACGAACTCGCTCGAAATGGGTTAGAGCACTGATTGAATCAATTCCTTACCCTTAATTTCGCATCGTCTCTAGTGGGTCAATGATCATGAAAGAAGAGCTAAATATTCTAGTTCAGGCTCAGTACCCTCTGATCTACCTCGTGACCTCGGAAGAGGAGCGGGCGATTGATACGATTGCTCAGCTCAAACCCCAACGGAAGGTGTTTGTCTGGACGGTGACCCACGGCATTGTTGAGCACGATCCGTCTCGCGGTGGAGGTGTTGCCCAGCACAGTCACAATACAGTTTCACCAGAAGCAGCGATTGAGTGGGTTGTGCGTCAGCGAGAACCGGGTACCTTTGTTTTCAAAGATCTGCACCCCTTCATCGACTCCCCCGCCGTTACCCGATGGCTACGAGATGCGATCGCCAGCTTCAAAGACACCCAGAAAACTATCATTCTGATGTCGCCGGTGCAGGAAGTGCCCATTGAGCTTGAGAAAGAGGTCGTTGTTCTCGACTTTCCTCTCCCCGATTTAGGCGAGATCAACCAGGTTCTTTCCAAGCACCTTGACCAGGTACGCACCCGCCGGATCTCAACGGAAGCCCGTGAAAAGCTGCTCAAAGCCGCTCTGGGTCTCACCCGTGACGAAACCGACAAGGTCTACCGCAAAGCCTATGTCACTGCTGGACGCCTGACGGAAGGGGAAGTTGAAATCGTTCTTTCCGAGAAAAAGCAGCTCATCCGTCGCAACGGTATCCTGGAGTATATTGAGGAAGACGCCACCATCGATTCCGTCGGTGGTCTGGCAGAGCTGAAGCGGTGGCTACAGCAGCGCTCCGACGCCTTCACCGAACGTGCTCGCGAGTACGGCCTACCCCAACCTAAGGGGATGCTGATTCTGGGGGTTCCCGGTTGCGGAAAGTCCCTGATTGCCAAGACCACATCACGACTTTGGGGCTTGCCCCTGCTGCGCCTCGATATGGGTCGGGTTTATGATGGGTCTACGGTCGGTCGCTCAGAAGCTAACCTGCGAAATGCCCTAAAGACAGCCGAGTCCATTTCCCCCGCTATCCTGTTTATCGACGAAATCGATAAAGCCTTTGCCGGTAGCGCCGGATCAGCCGATTCTGATGGAGGCACCTCAAGCCGTATCTTTGGTTCCTTCCTTACCTGGATGCAGGAAAAAACCTCCCCCGTCTTTGTGATGGCTACCGCTAACCGGGTAGAGCGGCTCCCCAGCGAATTTCTCCGGAAGGGCCGATTTGACGAGATTTTCTTTGTAGACCTGCCCAACGCCGAAGAACGGCAGGAAATTTTCAGAATTCACCTTTCAAAACGTCGCCGTGACATTACCCGCTTCGATCTTGACCAGTTGGCCAATGTCTGTGATGGCTTCTCTGGTGCAGAGATTGAACAGGCTCTGATTGCTGCAATGTACGAAGCCTTTGCTCAAGACCGGGAGTTTACCCAGCTTGACATCATTGCCGCAATTAAGGCGACCCTACCGCTTTCTAGAACGATGAACGAGCAGGTAACTGCCCTCCGCGATTGGGCAAGGCAGCGCGCGCGACCTGCGGCGTCATCAGTTGCTGAATACCAGCGACTGGAGTTCTAACCAGGCTTTCTCTTCTGGCGCAAGTCAGAAGGAAAGGCTAGCCTCCCAGCTAGCAGCTTCCATCCGTACCTGCCGCACTTGTGGTTTGCGATACGGTTTCTCTCACATAACGTTGTCGTTTCTCTCAGTTTCTCTACAGGAGGAAATCCTAAAATGTCTCACTTTAGCACTCTGCGCACCAAGATCACCGACGCTGAAATCCTCAAGGCTTCCCTGCGTGACCTGGGCATCACCGTCAAGACCGACGCTGATGTTCGTGGCTACAACGGTCAGCGTGTTCGTTCTGACATCGTTGCCGTTCTCGAGGGTGAGTACGATCTGGGCTGGTCTCTGAACAGCGATGGTTCCTTCGACCTGATCGCTGACCTCTGGGGCGTTGCTAAGAAGCACAACCAGACCGAGCTGATCAACTCCATCAACCAGAAGTATGCTGTTAACAAGACCCTGGCCGAAGTGAAGCGTCCTGGTCTGCAAAATGCAAACGTGAAGCTGGTTCTACAAAAATAGTTCTTCTGAGCGTTCCCAATTAGACGGGTTGACCCAAGGGGGTTGACCCGTTTTTTTCTGGCTAAATTTAAGCTGCCGTAATCAAGCTTAAGATTTGCGGCTTTTCAAAATTTCCTGGGTACCCTAGTCTAGACGATAGAGTACCTGACCCGCCTGCTTGATAAGGCAAATCTCTCTATAGAAAAGATTTTCTGGCGGCCTCGTGTCAATCCTTACCTTATTCGTGTATTTTCATGGAGACTGAAGCTTTTAGCGAGCTTTTCCCCCTGTTTAGCTCCGCCAGCCCAGAAACCCTGGAGTGGCTCCTGTCTATCGCTGTTGAGCACGACTACCCATCGGATCGAGCCGTTTTAATGGAAGACGCCTGGGGAAACGCAGTGTATTTCATTGAGTCTGGATGGGTTAAGGTTCGCCGCCATGCTGGAGATGAAGTCGTCACCCTGGCAATTTTAGGGAAAGGTGATTTCTTCGGCGAAATGGCAATTCTGGACGAATCTCCCCGCTCAACGGACGTGATCGCCATGTCAGCCGTGAAGCTCCTCAGCGTTTCTGCCCAGCGGTTTATCCAGACCTTGTTTAAAGATTCTCAGCTTCACCATCGTCTGCTGCAGCTCATGGTCAAACGGCTGCGCCAGACCAACACCCGCTTTCAGATGCGCCATCAGCCCCCCGCCGTTAAGCTAGCCAGCACGCTGGTTTACCTGGCAGAAAATTACGGGCGACCCACCGAACAGGGCACGGAAATTTTCAACGTGCCGTCAAAAGACCTGGCCGACGTGACCGACATTAGCCTGGATGACGCTAATAAAATTATCGAAAAGTTAGACAGCAAAGGCTGGCTCAAGGTTGACGAGGACAATCAAGTCATCTATCTGATCAACGAGAAGCAGCTGTCCCACCTGGCTGGTCAGCTCTGAGGCCAGAGGCACTAGTGCGATCGCCCCGAGTTAAACAGTTTGGGGGCGATCGCCCCCGTCGCCAGGAGCAACTGAATGGGCCAGGGGGCGGCATAGTGTTTATCCGCAGATAGCGCAGATAGCGCAGATGCCGCAGATGAGTGACATTTCCGCCGACTCTCTAGCAGCGGCAGCGGCGGACGCATCAGAGGTTGTTAAGTAGGTGGCCATCATGGGCTAAAATCCGGCCAGGTTCCAGAGTTGAGGAAACTACATGCTTGCCTACCTGTTAGCCCTGCTTGTCGGGATGGGCAGTTTTGCCCTGTATATGTCAGCCTTCTTCTTTCCAGAAATCTATCGGCGCTATGACCTGGTCTGGAGCGGGATTGGCATGTTCTATGCCCTGGTGCTCTGGATCTGCGCTGGACAGCTTCACGGGGCTGTCTTGCTGGGGCAAATCGCCGTGGTCTCGCTGACCGGCTGGTTTCTCTGGCAGAATTTGGAGCTGCGGCGATCGCTCACTCCCCCTGATCAGCGCACTCCCCGATCCCAGGCCGATCAATCCCTGGCCACCGTGATCAGCAGCCAGTCCCAGGTGTTGGGCGATCGCGCCGCTCAGCTTCCCATCAGCCAGCAGGTGGGGCAGTGGGTACAGGCGATCGCCGACGGGGGGCAGGGCATCCTGGCTTCCCTCCAGCCCCGACCTACCCAGCCGCCCGCCGAGCTAGACTTCAAGGCCGATCCGCCGACCGTCCCCAAACCATTCGTCCCAGATTCACCTGGCTCCCATCCACCCAACCCAAATCTGCCTAAACCTGGCTCATCTCAGGCATGGCCGACAACGAATCCACCGTTCGGTTCTGCAGATATGGACGATGAGGGAGAGTTTCCCGACCTGGACGAATCACTCGACTGAAGAGCCAAACCTGAAAAAGTTCCCCATCCCAGGAACCAGAAGCGGCAGAGTGAATGCCTTCCGCTAATGCTCGAACACGTTCTGGTAAAGCAGTAAGTCCAGGGTGACAAAGGTGGGGATGCAGGCGAAGCACTCCTGGGCCAGTTCCCACCGCCCTTCCCGCTGCAGCATGGCCGTGAGCTTGTGGCGCAGGTCAATCAGGTAGCGGACATCGTTGGCCGCGTAGGCGAGTTGCTCATCCGACAGATTGACCGGGTTGCCCCAGTCGGAGCTTTGGGCGCTTTTGTCTAGCTCGACTCCCGCCAGCTCGTTGACCAGCTCCTTGAGGCCGTGGCGGGGGCTGTAGGTGCGGGCCAGCTTGCTGGAAATTTTGGTGCAGAAAATGGGCTGGACCTCAATGTTCAGGTGGTAGCGTAGGGTAGCCACGTCGAAGCGGGCAAAATGGAAGATTTTTTGGATGGCAGTTACTTCCAGCAGGTGCTTCAGGTTGGGAGCGGCGGTTTGGCCCCGCGCAATGCGAATAGCCGCTACATGGCCTGCCGGATCGCAGAGCTGCACTAAACAGAGGCGATCGCGCTGAGGCACCAGACCCATGGTTTCCGTATCGACAGCGATCGCCTCGGCCTGTAAGTAATCGGCTAGCGCCGCATCCGGCAAATCTGCCTCGAAGGTTTGAAAAGTGTCCAGTGCCATGATCCCTCATGATGAAAATGCCATTACAAAGTTAGTACGGAACCGTTTCCTTTGCGAAAACCTGGGTTAGAGTCGCGTTAGTCTGGTTTCAAGTCCGGTAACGCAGGTCACCCATTCATCTTCTGCCCGTATCCTAAAATTATGCCGCCGACTGTCAAATCACCTGTGCCATCTTCCCCGTGGGAGCAGTTTCCGCTCCCGCCCTCGCCCGCACCGACCCAACTGGATAACATTAAAGCCCAACTTGATCTGGTTTTGCTGGCGCTGGAAGCACTGGTGGGCCTTGGCTCCGATGCCATGCTCCAGGCGGCAAAGGATCTGGAGCTGACCCATCTGGTGGGCGATCGCGTGGCCCTATGGCGGTTGCGGCAGTCCAGCCCCTTGCGCAAGGGGCAAGGCCGTAAGCGGCTGGATGTGGAGGAGGCCCAGGCCCTGGTGCTGATTACCTGCCACCTGGCCCAGCAGCAGGCAGAATTGCTGCGACGGGCGATCGCCCTGCTAGAGCAGCTCACCCAGCAGGGGGAAGAACCCCACCGCACCGCCCTCCTGGGCGACTATTTAGATAATTTCAGCAATCTCTACGAAGAGCGAATGGACGAAACCCACACCCCTGCGCCCGATCAGCTCACCCACCTGGCCCTGAAGCTGCTGATTGACCTCTTTTTCTACAGTGCACCCAACGGTGCCCGCCGCCTGTGGCTGGCCCTCCTCGACCGGGCTAAACCCTGAATAACCTGCCTCCCCTTTGCTCACCGCGTCTCCATCACCTATGGCTGTTTCTGCAATCCGTCGATATACGCCGCCCACCTGCACCCTGGAAATTTTGGCAAAGCAGTCGGTGCTGTCCCGCTGGACGGACCGGACTGTTTTTAAGGACGTGCGGTTTCACCTCAGCTTTGATGGTCCCCAGCGCCCCCACGAGAGCCGGGTGACGGTGCGGGGCGATCGCGACCAGCTCGAAGGGCTGTGCGACCTGGTGGAGCAATATGTGCAGCAGGTGGTGGGCGGGCAGGCGGAGGCCGTTTATGCCACCCTGCTCCAGCCAACCGCCCCCATTTATCCGGCTCACGCACCAGCCGACCGATATCCTGCCGACCGCTACCCTCTGCCTCCGTCACCTCCTCTCCAGCCCGACTTAAACGGCCACACATCCCCCCGTCGTCGGGAAGGGATGAACGGACTCGATGACTCTGCCCCCATCATCCTCTGGTCATCTCAGCGACGGGAGGCTGGCCGGGGGCGATCGCCCTACCCCCCTGAACCGTCTCCTACCGCAGAACCATCGTCCATCGGGGTCAGGCTCGCCAATGGGTTAGGGCTGCGTCCAGCGGGAGGGCTGGGCCACTGGCTGGCGTTTGGTTCCCTGGCCACCGGGGAAACGGGGGCATCAGTTCAGCTCAGCACGGTGGAGCTGTTTGACCTGGCCAACGCCCTGGAGGAATATCGGCTGGAGGCGATCGCCCTGCCATCGTCTGAAACGTCGGGTTGGTTAGGAAAAACGCCGCCCTGGATGCGGGTGGCGGCGGTGGCGGTTTTGGCGGTGGGGTCAACCACGGCGATCGCCAGCCTTCTCTATACGCAAAACGCAGGTTTAGTCAGCAATTCGGCCAACCAGGAGGAAGTGCTGAGCCAGGTAGAAAGCCTCCCTACGGCAGATGCACCAGCGGATCAAGGGGTCGCCAGAGAGTCGGCCCCTGCCACCGTTGACGCCGAAGCCGCCCTGGACGACCCCGAAGCCGAGCCGTCCGACGACCAGACTGCCGACGACCAGACTGCCGCTTCAACATCCGCTGATACACCAGCGGCGTCCGTGCCAACGGATAGGCCGTTGCCGCCGCCGCCCTCCCCCTCAGCACCCGTCACCCTCCAGCCCCAACCCGCTCCGGGGGCCTCGACCACTCCCGGTACAGCGCCCGCTGGGACGCTGCCCACCGAGCCAGAAAGCATTCCCCCTGAGCTGGCGGCCTTACCTCCGGTGGAGGCTCCCGCTGGGACGGCAGCATCTGCGCCGGAGGTGGCCACCTCTCTCCAGCGGGCTGCTCGCCCCGAAGCGCTGAGCGACTCGGCTGGACAAACCCTGCGCGAGGCCGCTCCACCATCACGGGTGGTGTCGCTGCCCCAGGTGAATGAGGTGCGGGCCTATTTTCAAGAGCGCTGGCAGCCCCCCGCCGACCTCGACCGCACGCTGGAGTATCGGCTCACCCTTGGTACCGACGGCTCACTCCAACGGGTGGTGCCCCTGGGGCAGACCGCCCGCCTCTACCTCGACCAGGCGGGGTTTCCATCGCCCACCGCTGAATTCGTCTCACCCCTGAGGGGCGATCGCCTCCCCACCATCCGCTTAGCCCTGGGTCGCGATGGCGAGGTGCGCACCTTCCTGGAGACCATGACCATTCCGCCCGAAACGCCCTAGCTGCTGCCATGGCCAAACAAAACGACGCTCCCGCCCTGATTGCTTCCCTGCTGCTCACCCTGGCGCTGCTGCTGGGGGGCGGGTGGTGGCTGATGCGGCAGCTCGGCAACCGGGGCGTCTGGACGGGATTGCCCGACGTGCCCACGGGCAACGTCACCTCATTGCCAAACGCCAGCGGCACCGAGTTGCACATATCGGGCGATCGCCTCAGTCTGGGCGGTATCCAGCTACTGGCGGAGGAAGCTGATCCGGCAAAGGCCAGGGCGATCGCCGCCATTCAGTCCGGAGATAGGGCTACCGCCATTCGGGAGCTGGCGTCTTACCTACAGACCAACCGCAACGACCCAGAGGCGCTCATCTACCTGAACAATGCCCAGATTGGTGATCAGCCCGCTCACCCCATCGCAGTGGCCGTACCCGCCGCTACCGCCGTCAATCCCGCTAAAGAGCTGCTGCGGGGGGTGGCTCAGGCCCAGCAGGAAATTAACGAGTCGGGGGGCATCAACGGAGTGCCGCTGCGAGTTCTCATTGCCAGCGACGACAACGAGCCAGCGGTGGCCAGCAATCTGGCCCAAAAGCTGGTGGAGGCTCAGGGGATTCTGGGGGTGATTGGCCATTTTGGCAGCGAAACTACCCTGGCAACCAGTCCGATTTATAACGAGGGCAAGCTGGTGTCAATTTCTCCGACCAGCACCTCGGTGCGGCTGTCCAGCGCCAGCGACTACGTGTTTCGCACGGTGCCGAGCGATCGCTTCACTGCCACCACCCTCTCCCGCCACCTGATCAACGACCTGGATCTCCAAAACGCCGCCCTCTACTTCAATGCCGAGAGCGACTATAGCCAATCGTTGAACAATGAATTCACCACCTCCCTCTACGCCGACGGTGGCCAGGTGGTGGCCGAGTTTAATCTGGCGGATACGGGGTTTGACGCCGTCGCCAGCGTGAACCAGGCCCTCCAGCGAGGGGCAGAGGCGATCGTGCTGGCCGCCAACACCGCCACCCTCGACCCCGCCCTCCAGGTGATTGTCGCCAATGATGGACGGCTGGCCCTGCTGGGGGGCGATAGCCTCTACAATCCCAAAATTCTTGAAGAGGGCGGCGCAGAGGCCGAGGGCATGGTGGTGGCCGTTCCCTGGATTTTGCTGGCCAATCCTCAGTCGGAGTTCGTCCAGACATCGCGACGGATGTGGGGCGGCGATGTGAACTGGCGCACGGCCATGGCCTATGATGCCACCCTGGCCCTGGCTGAGGCGATCGCCCAGTCTCCCACCCCCGTCACCCGCGAGGGCATCCGGCAGGCGCTGGCCGTAGCGGACTTTGCGGTGGAGGGAGCGACGGGTACCGTGTCGTTCTTGCCGTCGGGCGATCGCAACCAGACCATGCAGCTGGTGGTAGTGGAGCCGGGAACCCGGTCGGGCTACGGATATGATTTTGTGCCGGTTGAGTAGGGGCGATCATCAGCTAGCATGACGCACCCGTATTACCGCATCCTGGGTGGGGCGATCGCCCGCGAATTCTAGACAAGCTTTGATGTCGTCTATCAGTCCGGGAAAGTTGTCGATTCCAGTGAATCTTGAGATCTTCTCTAAGCAAACAGGAGACGACCTTTGGGTTGAGGAATGGGACGACCAAGTTC